>NZ_JAWSTH010000040.1:0-50683 GCF_033542075.1 Conexibacter stalactiti | reverse complement strand
GGGCCCGGCCGGCGCGGCGGGCGCTGCCGGGGGGTCCGGCGCACGCGGCGACCGCGGCGCGACGGGGAAGCGCGGCGCTGCCGGCCGCGCCCGTCAGGTGCGCTGCCGGCTGACGGCGAGATGGCGGCTGCGCTGCAGCGTCGTGACGGTCGTGCGCAGTGCGAGAGCACGTGCCAAGAGAGCCCGGGCCAGAAGAGCACGAAAGAACAGAACTTCGAACAGGAGAACGGTGCGATGAGCATCCATCGAACGGGGCGCGCGCTGCGGCGCGCGACGGCGGTCGCGCTGAGCGCGACGGCGGGCCTCGCGGCGACGGCGGCTGTCGCCACCGCGGCGGTCACGCCCAGCACGCTCGTCGGCTGGGGTGCCAACCAGGCCGGGCAGCTCGCGGCCGGCGCGCCCGCGGCGGTCACGACGCCGCGCTCGCTGCCGGGGCTCTCCGGCGTCGTCGACGTCGCCGGCGGCGGGCAGTACACGGTCGCGCTGCGCGCCGACGGCAGCGTCTGGACGTGGGGTCTCAACGACGTCGGCCAGCTCGGCGACGGCACGAGGAACACGCGCTCGGCGCCGAGACGGGTCGACGGCGTCGGCGACGTCGTCGCCGTCGCGACGACGCTCGCGAGCACCTTCGCGCTGCGCAGAGACGGCGCCGTGTGGGCGTGGGGCAACGACGACTACGGTCAGCTCGGCCGCGGCACGATCCTCGAGCACCAGGGCAGACCGGTCGCGACCGGCCTGACGGGCGTGCGCGCGATCCGCGGCGGGCGCGAGTTCGCGCTCGCGCTGCGCGAGGACGGGACGGTCCTCTCGTGGGGCGACAACAGCTACGGCCAGCTCGGTCGTGACAGCGGCGGCGGCGCGAGCGGCACGCCGACCGCGATCCCCGGCCTCAGCGGCGTCAGAGCGGTCGCGGCCGGCGGCTGGAGCGGCTACGCGCTGCTGGAGGACGGCACGGTCCGCGCATGGGGCTACGCGGCGGGCGGCGCGCTCGGCGATCCCACGGCCCATGACGGCGAGCCGACCGACCCGGAGTTCGTCACGACGCCGGTGACGGTCGCGGGCGTCGGCGGCAGCGGGACGCTGGACGGCGTCAGCGCGATCTCCGGCGGCACCGAGCACGCGCTCGCGCTGCGCGCCGACGGCACCGTCGTCGGCTGGGGGCGCAACGGCGACGGCGAGCTGGGCCAGGGCGCGGGCGGACCGGCGTCGGCCTGGTCGCCGCTCGTCGTGCCGGGGCTGAGCGGGATCGCCGAGGTCGGCGCGCTGCTGGTCAGCAGCGTCGCGCGCGACGGCGACGGCCGCCTCTGGACGTGGGGCGACAACCGCCTCGGCCGGCTCGGGCGCGGGCTCGGCGACGACGTGCTCGCGCGCTCGGACACGCCGGCCCAGCTGGCGGACGTGGCGGTCGCGCGGCTCGGGACGCTGGCCGAGACGGCCGAGCAGACGGTCGCGATCGCGCTGCCGCCGGCGACCGTCGGCCCGGCGCAGCTGAGCTTCAGCGCGCAGGCGCGCGGGACGTTGAGCGGCGCGCGGACGGTGACGGTGACGGCCGGCTTCGCGCCGCTGACGGTCAAGCGCGTCGTCGCGACCGGCGCGCATGCCGACGACTTCCTGATCGCCGACGACTGCGCCGGCGAGGTGCTCGCGCCGGGCGAGAGCTGCGGCGCGCAGGTCCGCTTCTCGCCGAGCGCGGAGGGGGCGCGCACGGCGACGCTGGTCGTGCGCGCCGACGAGCCGGGGCCGCTGGAGCTGCCGCTCTCCGGAGAGGGCGGTCCGCTGCCGCAGGGGCCGCAGGGGGAGGACGGGCCGAGCGGTCCGCAGGGGCCGGCCGGCGCGACCGGGCCGGCGGGGGTGCCAGGACCGGCCGGCGCGCTCGGCCCGGCCGGCGCCGCCGGGCCGAAGGGGGAGACCGGACCGCGCGGCGCGACCGGACCGCGCGGCCGCGACGCACGCGTCAGCTGCCGCCTGAGCGGACGGCGCAACGTCCGCTGCACGGTCACGTACGCGGGGCGCGCGAGCACCCGCCCGCGCCTGACGACGCGCGCGCGGCTCGTGCGCAGCGGGCGCACCGTCGCGCGCGGGACGCTCGGCCGCCTGCGCGCGCCGCGGGCGCTCGTGAAGGGCCGCGCCGTGCTGCTGATCGGCGGCGGCAGCGGCGCAGCGGCGCAGCGGATCGTCACGACGGTCCGCTGAGCCACCAACTTGCCAACCACCAACAGAAGGGGAGTCATGTCCATCAAGAAGAGCGGCGGCGTGCGCGCGCTGCTCGCCTCCGCACTCGCCGTGACGGCGTGCGCGCTGGCGCCGCTGGCCGCCGAGGCGGCCGACGTGACGGTGCGGGTCGAGGGCAGAAGCGGCACGCTGCTGGCCTCGTCGAGAGTCACGATCGGCAACGGCACGGGCACGGCGAGAACGTGGAACGGCGTCGGCTCGCTGCCGACCAGATGCGCCGACGACACCGTCTACCAGGCGACCGAGCTGGCGCTGAGCGGCAACTGGGACCGCAACCCGTACACGACGACGCTCGCGGGCGAGTCGCACACCTGGTCGCCGAACGAGGAGTACTGGATCCTCTACCACGAGAACAACTACGCCGACTGGGGCGCGTGCGACCTGCACCTCTCCGACGGCGACACCGTTCTCTGGCAGGCCGGCAAGTCGGGCGTCTCGCCCGACTACATACCGGACTCGATCCCGATCTTCCTCGAGCGCGTGACGCCGGCGTCCGGCGCCGTCAGACCGAGCGGCTCGCTGACGGTGAGACTGACGGCCTATCGGCCGACGGACATCTTCGGCACGCCCGACCCGAGCATCCCGGGTCACTGGATCATCCCGCCGAGCCCGGCGACCAACCCGGCCGGCTACACGGTCGCGATCGGCGGGGCGACGGCGACGACCAACAGCAGCGGCCAGGCGACCGTCACGGTCCCCGCGACCGCCGGCACCTACCCGGTGCAGGCGAGCGTGCCGGGCAGCTCCAGCAACTGGAGCCGCTCGATCCCGCTGTCGATCTGCGTCAGCAGAAGCAGCTGCTGAGCGGCTGAGGGGTCCCGGCGGCGCGAGGACGCTCGCGCCGCGGGGCCGCCGGCTCGCGGGCCGCGCCCGGCGGCCCCGCCGGCTCCCTCAGACGCCGAGCGACCGCCCCACGATCTCCTTCATGATCTCGGTCGTGCCGGCGTAGATGCGCGTGATGCGCGCGTCGGCCCAGGCGCGCGCGATCGGGTACTCGGACATGTAGCCGTAGCCGCCGTGCAGCTGGACGCAGCGGTCGAGCACGCGCCCCTGCAGTTCGGTGCACCACCACTTCGCCATCGCCGCGTCCTCGCCCGACAGTTCGCCGGCGTTGAGCGCCAGCACCGCCTGGTCGCAGTACTGCGTCGCCAGCTCGATCTCCGTCTTCATCTCCGCGAGCGCGAAGCGGTTCGCCTGGAAGGTGCCGATCGGGCGCCCGAAGGCCGTCCGCTCGCGCGCGAACTCAAGCGTCCAGTCGAGTGCAGCCTGCGCCGAGGCGACGCCGGAGAGCGCGATCGAGAGGCGCTCCTGCGCGAGGTTGGAGACGAGGTACGAGAAGCCCGCGCCCTCCTCGCCGAGCAGGTCGGCGGCCGGCACCGGCGTGTCGGAGAAGAACAGCTCGGCGGTGTCCTGCGCGTGCTGGCCGATCTTCTCCAGCATGCGGCCGCGCTCGAAGCCGGGCGCGCCCCGCTCGACGACGACGAGCGAGATGCCGCGGTGGCGCTGTCTCGGGTCGGTCTTGACGGCGGTGATCACGAGGTCGGCGTTGATCGCGCTGGTGATGAACGTCTTCGCGCCGTTGACGACGTAGCCGTCGCCGTCGCGGCGGGCGCTCGTCGTCATCGAGGCGAGGTCGGAGCCGCTGTGCGGCTCGGTCATCGCGACCGCCGTGATCAACGTGCCGTCGGCGATCCCCGGCAGCCACCGCTCGGCCTGCTCGGGCGTGCAGTAGCGCAGGAAGTACGGCAGGCAGATGTCGTTGTGGAGCGTCAGGCCGTGGCCGGAGCCGCCGGCCCCCGCATAGGCCAGCTCCTCGACGACGATCTGGTTGAAGCGGAAGTCGTCGAGGCCGAGGCCGCCGTGCCGCTCCGGCACGGCGGTCCCGATGATCCCCTTCGCGGCGGCCTTCGCGTACAGCTCGCGCGGGACGATCCCGGCCGCCTCCCAGGCGTCGAGGTTGGGCGTCACCTCCTCGGCGACGAAGCGGCGGACGGTCTCGCGGAAGGCGTCGTGCTCGGGCTCGAAGATCGTCCGTCGCATCAGCGCTCGTCCGTGTAGACGGCGCCGCTGGCGGCGGCCGCGAGCAGCGAGGCCGGCGGCGCGAAGCGCTCGCCGTGGCGGTCGGCGAGCTGCTGGGCGCGGGCGGCGAAGGCAGGCAGCCCGCCGTCGTAGCCGTTGACGTACTGCAGCACGCCGCCGGTCCAGCCGGGGTAGCCGATCCCGAGGATCGAGCCGACGTTGGCGTCGGCGACCGACTCGATCACGCCCTCGTCGCGGCAGCGGATCGTCTCCAGCGCCTCGATGAACAGCATCCGCTCGACCAGCTCCTCGAACGGGATCCCGGCCGGGTCGGCGACGGTCGGGAAGGCATCGCGCAGGCCGCTCCAGAGTCCGCTCCGCCGGCCCGCCTCGTAGTCGTAGAAGCCGGCGCCGGCGAGCCGGCCGCCGCGGTCCAGCTCGTCGAGCATCCGGTCGACGACCTGCTCGGCCGGATGCGGCTCCCACGTCGCGCCCGCGGCCGTCGCGGCGGCGCGCGCCGCCTCGCGGATTCTGCGCAGCAGCGCGAGGTTCAGCTCGTCGTTGAGCGCCAGCACCGGCGCCGGGTAGCCGGCCTGCAGCGACGCCTGCTCGATCGTCGGCGCCGGGATCCCCTCGGCCAGCATCGCCAGCCCTTCGTTGAGGAAGGTGATGATCACGCGCGAGGTGAAGAAGCCGCGCGCGTCGTTGACGACGATCGGCGTCTTGCGGATCTGCCGCGCGAGGTCGAGTGCGCGTCGCACGGTCGTCTCGCTCGTCCGCGCGCCCTTGATGATCTCCAGCAGCGGCATCTTCTCGGCCGGCGAGAAGAAGTGCAGCCCGACGAAGTCGGCGGGGCGCGAGACGCCCTCGGCCAGCTCGCTGATTGGCAGCGTCGAGGTGTTGGAGCCGAGCAGCGCGTCGGGGGCGAGGAACGGCTCGATCTCGGCGAAGACCTTCGCCTTCACGGCCGGGTCCTCGAAGACGGCCTCGATCACGAGGTCAGCGCCGGCGGCGGCCGCCGGGTCGGCGGTGGGGGTGATGCGGCCCAGCAGCTCGGCTGCCTGCTCGGCGGTCGTGCCCCCGCGCTCGACCGCCTTCGCCAGCAGTCGCTCGGAGTACGCCTTGCCGCGCGCCGCCGCCTCGTCGGTGAGGTCCTTCAGCACGACCTCGATGCCGGCCTTGGCGCAGACGTGCGCGATCCCGGCGCCCATCATGCCGGAGCCGAGCACGACGACCTTGCGGGCGCGCGCCGGCTCGCCGCCGGGCGCCTGTCCGCGCGTCCCGTTGACGCGCTGGAGGTCGAAGAAGAACGCCTGCATCATGTTGCCCGCGACCGCGCTGGTGACGAGGCCGGCGAAGTAGCGCCCCTCGATCGTCAGGGCGCTGTCGACGTCGACCTGCGCGCCCTCGACCGCGGCCGCCTGGATCGCGTACGGCGCCGGGTTGCCGAAGCTCTTCGTGCGGCGCCGCAGGTCAGCCGGCAGCGACGGCAGCACGGCCGCGAGCCGCGCGCCGCCGGGAATCGCGTGGTCCGGGCGATCCCACGGCTGAGCGGCGTCGGGGTGGGCGGCGATCCACGCCTTCGCGGCCGCGATCAGCTGCTCGCGCGTCGCGACCAGCTCGTCGACGAGGCCGAGCTGGCGGGCGGAGCGGGGGTCGTGGCGGGTGCCGGGCAGCAGCACGTCGCGCAGCGCCGCGACGACGCCGAGCATCCGCACCGTGCGCACGATCCCGCCGGCGCCCGGCAGCAGGCCGAGCGTCACCTCGGGCAGGCCGAGCTGGATCTTCGGATCGTCGACGGCGATGCGGTGGTGGGCCGCCAGCGCCAGCTCCAGCCCGCCGCCGAGCGCGCTGCCGCCGAGCGCGGCGACGACCGGGCGGCCGAGTGTCTCCAGCCGCCGCAGCGGCGCCTTGACCTCAGCGCTCCAGCGCTCGATCGCGGCGGCGTCGGGGGAGCCGTTGCCGTTGCCGGCCACGGCGGCGCCGCGCAGCGCGCGCAGCTCGCCGAGGTCGGCGCCGGCGAAGAAGGTCCGCTTCGCCGAGGCGAGCACGACGCCGGAGATCGCGTCGCGCTCGGCCTCCAGCCGCGCGACGGTCCCGGTCAGGTCGGCGAGGAAGGCGGCCCGCAGCGTGTTGGCCGAGCCGTCCGGATCGTCGAACGTGAGGACGACGACGCCGTCGGCTTCCTGCTCCCAGCGGATCGTGCTCATCAGATCGCCTCCACGACGGTCGCGATGCCCATGCCGCCGCCGACGCAGAGCGTGGCGAGGCCGTATCTGCCGCCCGTGCGGTGCAGCTCGTCGACGAGCGTGCCGACGATCATGCCGCCGGTCGCGCCGAGCGGATGGCCGAGCGCGATCGCGCCGCCGTTGACGTTGACCTTCTCCATGTCGAATCCCATCTCGGCGACGAAGCGCAGCACGACGGCGGCGAACGCCTCGTTGATCTCGATCAGGTCGAGCTGGTCGGCCGTGATGCCGGCCTTCGCGAGCGCCTTGCGCGTCGCCGGCGCGGGACCGGTCAGCATGATCGTCGGGTCGGCGCCGGAGACGGCGGTCGCGACGATGCGGGCGCGCGGCGTCAGGCCGAGGTCGCGGCCGGCGCGCTCGCTGCCGATGGCAACGAGCGAGGCGCCGTCGACGATCCCGGAGCTGTTGCCGGGCGTGTGCACGTGCTCGATTCGCTCGACCCAGTGGTACTTCTGCAGCGCGACGGCGTCGAAGCCGCCCTGCTCGCCGAGCGCCTTGAACGACGGCTTCAGCGCGCCGAGCGTCGCGACCGTCGTGCCGGGGCGGATGAACTCGTCGTGGTCGAGCACGACGGTGCCGTTGTGGTCGCGCACCGGCACGACCGCGTTCGCGAAGCGGCCGTCGGCGCGCGCCGCGGCGGCCCGCTCCTGCGAGCGCGCCGCGTACGCGTCGACGTCCTCGCGCGTGAGGCCGTCGAGCGTGGCGATCAGGTCGGCGCCGACGCCCTGCGGCACGAAGCCGGTCGCGATGCTCGTCGCCGGGTCGTTCGCCCAGGCGCCGCCGTCGCTGCCCATCGGCACGCGCGACATCGACTCGACGCCGCCGGCGAAGACGAGCTCCTCCCAGCCGGAGGCGACCTTCTGGGCGGCGACGTTGACCGCCTCCAGGCCGGAGGCGCAGAAGCGGTTGAGCTGCACGCCGGCGACCGTGTCCGGCAGGCCGGCCTTGATCGCCGCCGTCTTGGCGATGTCCGCGCCCTGGTCGCCGAGCGGCGTGACGCAGCCGAGAACGACGTCGTCGACCCGCTCGGGGTCGAGCCCGGGGTTGCGCGACAGCAGCTCCTGCAGCAGCCCGACGACGAGGTCGACCGGCTTGGTGGCGTGCAGGGAGCCGTCGCGCTTGCCCTTGCCGCGCGGCGTTCGGATCGCGTCGAAGACGAGCGCTTCGGTCATTCCACTTCCTCGTGTGTCGGTGTGCGGATCAGTTCCAGCTCCCGCTCGCGGACCGCGCTGCGCCGCACCTTGCCGGCGTCGTCGCGCAGCGGCTCGCTCACGAAGCGCACCGAGCGCGGCAGCTTGTAGCGCACGAGCCGTTCGGCGGCGAAGGCGAGCAGCTGCTCGGCGTCGAGCGCGCCGTCGGCCTGCACGACCGCGTGGACGCGTTCGCCGAGGTCGTCGTCGGGCAGTCCGACGACGGCGCAGGAGAGCACCTGCGGGTGCTCGTCGAGCACCGCCTCGACCTCGGCCGGGTAGACGTTGGCGCCGCCGGCGACGACGAGGTCGAGCTTGCGGTCGGCGAGGTAGAGGTAGCCGTCGGCGTCGAGCCGGCCGAGGTCGCCGAGCGACTCCCAGCCGTCGCCGAACTCGCGCGCGGTCGCGCCGATGTAGCGGTAGGTCGGCGGGGTGCCGGGAGTGCGCCGCAGCACGACCTCGCCCAGCTCGCCGGGCGCCGCCGGGCGGCCGTCGGCGTCGACGACGCCGACCTCGCCGACGACGGCGCGGCCGACCGAGCCGCGGCGCGAGCGCCACTCGACCCCGTCGATCACCGTCAGCGCCTGGCTCTCGGTGCCGCCGTACAGCTCCAGCAGCCGCTCGGCGCCGACCAGCTCGATCCAGCGCTCCTTCAGCCACGGCGGGCAGGGGCCGCCCATGTGCCAGACGGTCTCCAGCGAGCCGAGGTCCCAGCGGCCGGGCTGCGCGTCGAGCAGCCGCAGGATCCGCAGCATCATCGTCGGCACGAAGTTGACGAACGTCACGCGGTGGCGCTCGATCGCGCGCAGCGCGGCCTCGGCGTCGAAGCGCTCCAGCACGATCACGTGCTGGCCGAGGTAGGAGCCGAGCAGTGACAGCGTCAGCGGAGCATTGTGGTAGAGCGGGCCGGGCACGAGCTGCACGTCCCGCGGGCCGATCCGGAAGACCGAGGCGAGCCCGTCGAGGTCGGGCGCGCCGCTCTGGCCGGAGACGATCAGCTTCGGCCGTCCGGTGCTGCCGCCCGAGGTCGGCGCCTTCCACGCCGGCGCGGTGACCGGCGGCAGCGGCGCGTCGCTGAGCGCGGGGTCGGGCGCGAAGCCGGCCGGCAGCGTCGGCCGTCCGCCGGCGGCGCCGTCGCCGACGCCGATCACCAGCGGGGCGTCGGCCAGTTCGACGATCTGCGCCAGCTCGCGCGGCGGCAGCCGCCACGAGACCGGCTGCGGCACGGCGCCGAGCTTCCACAGCGCGTAGAAGCACGCGAACGTCTCGATCGAGTTCGGCAGCGCGACCGTGACGAGGTCGCCGAAGCCGACGCCGCGCTCGGCGTACGCGCGCGCCAGCCGGTTGGCGCGCGACTCCAGCTCGGCGCGGGTGACGGTGCGCTCGCCGCAGGTGACGGCAGGCAGGCGCGGCGCGGCAGCGGCCAGCGCGGTCAGGATCTCTCCCACAGGGCGACTCATCTCGGTCAGCAGCATGCGGAGGGCGCTCAGCGGCGACAAGAGGGGACTCCCCGGGAGTTAAGCGAGCGGTGCCGCGGCGAGCGGGGTGAATTACCGCGCGGGGTTCCTCTCCTATCGCCGGGATCGCGGCGAGGTCACGCTCGCACCACGCCGGAGCACGTCGCTCCCGGCAGTCGTCAGCGACGGAGGAGAACTGATGAGAACGAGGATGGCCCGCGCCGTGGGCGAGACCCCGCGACGCGCCATGTGGCTGGCGGCGCTCGCGCTCGCCGCCCCGCTGCCGCTCGCCGCGTGCGGCAGCAGCGACGGCGATTCGGCCGGCGCGACCGCGGCCGGCGGGACGACGAGCGCCGCGAGCGCGACGACGACCGCGGACGGTGCCGGCGCCGGCAGCGAGCAGGCCGCGCAGGCCGTCGAGCAGCTGCGCGTCGCCCCGAGACCGCTGGAGATCCCGGCGCTTGAGAGAAGACCGGCGAGCGGCACGAGCGCTTATCTGATCTCGTGCACGTTCGTGGAGTGCCAGACGCTCGAGAGAGGGTTCGCGCCCGCGATCGAGGCGCTCGGCTGGCAGCTCAGAACCGTCACCTCCGAGCTGACCCCGGAGGGGATCGCCGCCGCCTGGACGCAGGCGGTCGCCGCCAGACCGGCCGTGATCTTCGCGCTCGACGTCGTGCCCGTCTCGGTGATCCAGTCGCAGCTCGAGGAGGCCGAGCGCAACGGCATCGCGGTCGTCGTGACGGCCGGCACGACCAGAGTCGGCGAGGGCGGCGTCGACGCCTCGATCGGCGGCACCCGCTCGCACGCGGCCGACACGATCGCGGCCGTCGACTGGGCGATCGCCGACTCCGGCGGGAAGGCCGACATCGCCTTCGTCTACGGGCCGTCGGTGCCGATGCAGGCGACCGTCTTCGAGGCGGCCAAGCAGGAGGCGGCGAGACTGTGCCCCGACTGCTCGGTCGAGGGGATCACGGTCAAGCCGACCGAGGTCGGCAAGGCGATCCCCGGGCAGGTCGTCAGCTACGTCCAGAAGCACCCGGAGGTCAGATACGTGCTGTCGGACGGCTCGACGATCGTGCTCGGCGTCGGCCAGGCGCTGAAGGCCGCCGGCCTCGACGTGAAGGTCGTCACGACGTTGTCGCAGGCGCAGAACTTCGAGTCGGTCAGAAACGGCGTCGAAGCGGCCGCGATCCCGTCCGAGGACGTCTCGCTGGCGTGGCGGATGGTCGACGCCGGCGTGCGGCTCGTCGAGGGCGCCGAGCTGCCGGAAGAGCTGGCCGACCCGGTCGGCCAGCGCCAGCTGTTCGACGCCGCCAACGTCGCCGAGGCGCCGCGGCAGTGGGAGATCCCGGACGTCGCGGCGACCTTCACAGAGGCATGGCAGGTCGGCTGACCAGCTCGCCGGGCGCCGGCACCTCCAGCGAGGTGCCGGCGCTCGCGCTGCACGGGCTCTCCAAGCGCTTCGGCGCGCAGGCGGCGCTGAGCGGCGTCGACCTGGAGCTGCGGGCGGGCGAGGTGCACGCGCTGCTGGGCCAGAACGGCTCCGGCAAGTCGACGCTGATCAAGCTGCTGGCCGGCTTCCACGAGCCGGACGGGGAGCCGCGGGCGGAGCTGCTCGGCGCGCCGCTGCGGCTCGGCTCCGCGGCGGCCGCGCACGCCGCCGGGATCCGCTTCGTGCACCAGGACCTGGCGCTCGTGCCCGGCCTCGCGATCGTCGACAACCTCGCGCTCGGCGAGCGCTACGCCGGGCGCCTGTGGCTCGGCGACCGGCGCGAGCTGGCGGCGGCGCGGGCGCTGCTGGAGAGCCTCGGGATCGAGCTCGACCCGGCCCGCCCGCTGCGCGAGCTGGCGCCGGCGCAGCGGACGATCGTCGCGGTCGCGCGGGCGCTGTCGGCCGGCGTCGGCGCGACGCGGCTGCTGGTGCTCGACGAGGTCACGGCCACGTTGCCCGAGAGCGAGGTCGAGCTGGTCTTCGCGCTCGTGCGGCGGATCCGCGAACAGGGCGGGACGGTCCTCTACGTGACGCACCGCCTGGAGGAGGTGTTCGCGCTCGCCGACCGCGTGACCGTCCTGCGCGACGGCCGCCGCGTCAGCACGAGCGCGGTCGCCGGCCTCGACCACGACGGGCTCGTCGAGCTGATCGTCGGGCGCCCGCTGGAGCAGCTCTACCCGAAGCCGCCGGCGCCGCGCGCCGAGCTGGCGCTGCAGGCGCGCGGGCTCTCCGGCCGCGTCGCGCGCGCGGTCGACCTCGACCTGCACCGCGGCGAGATCGTCGGCGTCGCGGGGCTCGCCGGCTCCGGCCGCGACGAGCTGCCCTACCTGCTGTTCGGCGCCGCGCCGTGGAGCGCCGGCCGGCTGACGGTCGACGGTCGCGAGCACCGCGCGCTGACGCCGCACGCGGCGATCGCCGCCGGCCTCGCGCTGATCCCCGCTGACCGCGCCGGCGCCGGCGCGACGCCGTCGCTGTCGTTGCGCACCAACGTCACGCTGCCACGGATCCGCGCCGGCCGCCTGCGCTGGATCGGCCGCCGCGCCGAGCGCGCCGACGTCGCCGGCTGGCTGCGGCGGCTGCAGGTCACGCCGCCCGACGGCGAGGCGCCGCTGGCGACGCTCAGCGGCGGCAACCAGCAGAAGGTCGTGCTCGCGCGCTGGTTCCGCCTCGCGCCGACCGCGCTGCTGCTCGACGAGCCGACGCAGGGCGTCGACGTCGGCTCGAAGGCCGCGATCTACGACCAGCTCGCGACGAGCGCGCGCGAGCGGCAGCTGGCTGTGCTGGTCGCCTCGACCGACCACGAGGAGCTGGCCGCGATCTGCGACCGCGTGCTCGTGATGCGCGGCGGCCGGATCGCCGCGCAGCTGAGCGGCGCCGCGCTGAGCGCCGACGCGATCAGCCAGCAGATCCTCACCGCCCCGCCACCACGACATGGGATGACATGACGCGCCTGTCGAACTACACCGGGCTCTACATCTGGGCCGCCCTGATCGCGCTGTTCGCGCTGTGGGTCCCCGACACGTTCCTGACGCAGCTGACGGCGCAGACGCTCGCCAGCGAGCAGGCCGTCACCGCGATCGTCGCGATCGGCCTGCTGGTGCCGCTGGCGGCCGGCGCGTACGACCTCTCGGTCGGCGGCATGGTCGGCCTCTCGGCGATCGTCGTCTCGGCGCTGACGGCGCGCGCCGGGATGCCGCTGGCTCCGGCGATCGCGCTGACGCTCGCGCTCGGCGCGGCGATCGGCGCGATCAACGGCTTCCTCGTCGTCGGCGTCGGCATCAACAGCTTCATCGCGACGCTGGCGATGGGCTCGGTGCTGGTCGCGCCGGCGCGCGCCGTCTCCGACGACCAGATCATCGCCGGCGTCCCGAGATCGCTGACCGGCATGACAGAGGGGACGGTGCTGGGGATCCCGGCGATCGCGCTGTACATGCTGTTCGTCGCCGTGGTCGTCTGGTACGTGCTGGAGCACACGCCGACCGGCCGCCGCGTCGAGGCGACCGGCGCCGGCCCCGACGCCGCGCGGCTGGCCGGCGTGCGGACCGGGCGGATGGTCTTCGGCTCGCTCGTCACCTCGGCGCTGCTGGCGTCGGTCGCGGGGATCCTGCTGGCGTCGAAGCTGAGCACCGCGACGCCCGACCTCGGCCCCGCCTACCTGCTGCCGGCGTTCGCCGCGGCCTTCCTCGGCACGACCCAGATCAAGCCCGGCAAGTTCAACGTGTGGGGGACGCTGCTGGCGATCTTCCTGCTCGCGACCGGCGTCAAGGGACTCCAGCTGGCCGGCGCCGCAGACTGGGTCACCGACCTCTTCAACGGACTGGCGCTGATCCTCGCCGTCGGGCTGTCGCTGTGGGGAGCCCGCGTCCTGCTGCTGTTCAAACGACCGAAGGAGACGACCTGAGATGAGCGGCGTCGAAGGGCTGTACCGCACCCGCCTGGAGCAGTACGCGCCGGCGTTCGAGCGCTTCTTCGCGCTGCGACGGGAGAACGGCATCCTCGAAGTGCGGATGCACACCGACGGCGGGCCGCTGCGCTGGGGCGGCGCCGTCCACCGCCTGCTGATCCCGCTGTTCCAGCAGATCGACCACGACGAGGAGACGGAGGTCGTGATCCTCACCGGCACCGGCGACAGCTTCAACGCCGAGTCCGACTTCGAGGACTACCAGCGGCGTGGGCTGCTGAAGCGCTGGGACAACGAGACGATCGCCTACGACATCAACTACCGCGACCAGACGCGCGAGCCGCTGGCGCTGCTGTCGCTCAACGTGCCGGTGATCTGCGCGATCAACGGGCCGGTCTGGGCACACCCGGAGCTGGCGCTCGTCAATGACCTCGTGCTCTGCTCGCGGACGGCCTCCTTCTGGGACGGCCACTGGCAGCTGCTGGGGATCGTCCCCGGCGACGGCGTCCACACCGTCTACCGCGAGCTGCTCGGTCACAACCGCGCGCGGCACATGCTCTACACGGGCGCGAGAATCGACGCCGAGGAGGCGCTGCGGTTGGGGCTGGTCGGCGAGGTGCTGGCGCCGGAGCAGCTGCTGCCGCGCGCCTGGGAGCTGGCGGAGGAGGTCTTCATGCGCAAGAGCCGCGTGCAGCGGCGGCTCGCGCGGGCGCTGCTGATCCAGCCGTGGCGCGAGCTGTTCGTGAAGGAGCTGGCGTTCGGGATGGCGCACGAGTGCCTCGCGACCGCGATCAACGGGCCGCTCGACATCACGGCGGCGCTCAGGGGGTAGGCGCGGCGGCGGCGGGCGGGGCGGGCGCGCCGTCGCGCTCGTCGCCGTCGCCGTCGCCGTCGAGCCAGCCCGCGTCGATCGCGCGCGCCAGCTCCAGCCGTCCGGCGCAGCCGGTCTTGGCGTAGATGCGGCTGAGGTTGGCCTCGACCGTCTTGACGCTGAGGAAGACGGTCGCCGCGATCTCGCGGTTGCGGCGGCCCTGCTGCACCAGCCGCGCGATCTGCAGCTCGGTCTCGGTCAGCAGCGCGTGCGGGCGCGTGCGCTGACGCGGGATCTTCAGGCCGCGCCGGCGCAGCTCGACGACGGTCCGCCGCCGCCATGGCGCGGCGCCGAGCGACTGGAAGATCTGCGCCGCGGCGGTCAGGTGCTGCTCGGCCTCGACGTCCTGGGCGCCGAGCAGCAGGTGGGCGCGCCCGCGCAGCAGCGCGAGGCCGTGCTCGTCGGCGAGCGCGAGCGCCTCGTGCAGCGCGGCGGGGTCGCCGGCGGCGCGCCCGTGCGCGAGCCGGATCGCGATGTGGGTCGGGTAGTCGAGCACGTCGAAGCCCTGCCGCATCGGTCCCGCGAGCAGGTCGACGGCGAGCTGCGGGCGGCCGGCCTCGGTCACCACGTCGGCGAGGCGGCTGAGCAGCAGCGCGCGCGCCCAGCCGGGGATCGACGGCGCCTCCAGGTGCTGTTCGAGGCGGGCGCGGGCGGCGTCGACGTCGCCGGTCAGCAGCTCGATCCCGGCATGCGCCCAGACGTGCAGCGGGTCGCAGTGGGGGTTGCCCGAGAGCGGCTTCTCGGCGGCGCGGCGGGCGTGCGCCCACTCGCCGCGGTTGGCGCGCAGCTCGATCTCCAGCGCGCGCAGCACGCCCAGCTGCGTCAGCGTGCCGGCCGTCTCCAGCTCGTCGGTGAGCGACTCGATCAGCGCCAGCGCCGCTGTCCAGTCGCCGAGGTGGGCGGCGTTCTGCATCTGCGCGATCGCGAGGTCCTCGCGGTAGACCGCCCAGCCCAGCTCGGCCAGCAGCTGCTGCGCGTGCCCGATCGAGAGCGACGCTCTGCGCGTGTCGCCGATCGCCGCCTGCGCGTAGGAGATCGCCTGGTAGGCGGCGAGCCGCGACGGCAGCGGCGCGTCGGCGGCGGCCTCCTCCAGCTCCCGCCAGATCCGCGGCAACAGGTCGTAGCGCGGCTGCAGGTAGCGCATCCGCATCAGATGGCCGAGCGCGAGGATCCGCTCCTGGACCGGCGCCTGGGGGAGCGCGCGCTCGGCGGCGGCGGCGCTGGCGAGCGCGTCGGCGGGACGGTTGACGCCCATCAGGACGTGCGCGGCCTTCGCGAGGAAGCGGACGCTGGCGCCGCCGGCGGCCAGCTCGGCGTCGACCAGGTCGGCGGCCTCGTCCATCTCGGCGGCGAGCACGAGGCCGTCGACGACGAGCGTCACCAGGCGCGCGCGGGCCGGCCCCTCCGGCAGCGTCGCGAGCGCCGATCTGCCGACCTCGACCGCCTCCCGCGGGCGGCCCGCGAGGAAGAGCGCGCGCGCCAGCCGCGCCGCCAGCGGCGCGTGGCGGGGATCGTCGGGCGGGGTGATCGCGAGCGCGCGCTCGAACCACGGGATCGACGACTGCGGCGCGGTCGCGCAGGCCCGCTCGGCGGCGCGCGAGAGGACCGCGATCGCGCGCCCGTCGCCCATCTCGGCGACCTCGCCGAGGTGGGCGGCGACCTCGAGGTCGACCGCCGGCGAGGAGGGCAGCTCCAGCAGCCGGTCGGCGGCGACGTGGTGCCAGCGCCAGCGCTCCGCAGGGCCGATCTCCTGGTAGAGCGCGTCGCGCACGAGCTGGTGGCAGAGGCGGTAGCCGCCGCCGGCGACCGGCTGCAGGATGCCGCGCTCGACGAGCGCGTCGAAGGCGGCGTCGGCCTCGGCCGGGGCGAGCCCGGCCAGGTCGGCGGCCAGCTCGATCCGCGCGAAGCCGACGACGCCCAGCAGCGCGACCGCCTGGCCGATCCGCCGCGACCGCGGGCCGACGCGCAGCACGCGGTCGAGGAAGGCGCGGCGGCGGTCCTCGGAGAAGGCCGGCGGGCGCGTGCCGTCGTCGGCGCTCCACGCGCGCGCCTCGGCGAGGTCGAGCGCGCACTGCTCGGCGAAGAACGGGTTGCCGGCGCTGCGGCGCTGCACCGTCGCGACCACGCCCGCCGCGGGCGCGCCGCCGAGCAGCGTCGCGACCAGCTCCGCGACGGCATCGTCGGCGAGTGGGCCCAGCTCCAGCTCGCGCACCTGGTCGTCGCGGCCCAGCCGCTCCAGCGCGCGCTCGAGCGCGCCGTGGCGCGCGCCCTCGGGGCGGCGCAGGTTGCCGGCGAGCACGAGCGGATGGCGTTCGCGCTGGCGCAGCAGGCTGGCGATCAGCGCGAGCGTGTCGTCGTCGATCAGCGCCAGCTCGTCGAACGCGAGCACGACCGGTCGCTGGTCGGCGAGCGCTGCGAAGAAGCGCGCGGCGGCGACGTGCAGCGACGGCAGCGGCTGCGCGGTCGCGACGTCGAGCGCGGCGACGAGCGCTGAGGCGAGCTGCGCGAGGTCGCCTCCGAGCGCGGCGGCGTGGGCGGCGACGGCGTGGCGCAGCGCGGCGTAGGGGACGAGCCGGTCGAGCTCGTCGGCGCGCACGTCGAAGCCGATCCAGCCGTCGGCGGTCAGCGTCGCGACGGCGTGCGCGAGCAGGTGGGACTTGCCGATCCCGGCCTCGCCGCGCAGCAGGACGACACGGCCGCCCGCGTCGTCGGCGGCCTCGTCGCCCGCGATGAGACGCAGCAGCTCGGCCAGCTCCGGCGCGCGGCCGATCAACGGCATCGCCGCCCGGCGGCGCACGCGCGCATCGTCTGTCTGCATCACCGTTCTCTCCTCCGGTTCGGCCGTCGCCGTGCAGCGTACGCCGCGCGGGCGCGTCGGTGGGATGGGTCGCTTAGCAAAGGGGCGAACCCTCCTTGCCGGCGCCCGGTCGCGGGCGTGATGCTTGCCCGGCAAGTTTGTTCGCGAGGTGGAGAGGTCGGGATGAGCACGACGGCGACGACGAAGCACGGCACGGTCCGCGGCACCGTGGAGGACGGGGTGAGCGTCTTCCGCGGGATCCCCTACGCCGCGCCGCCGGTGGGCCCGCTGCGCTACCGGCCGCCGGCGCCGCCGGCGCGCTGGGATGGCGAGCGCGACGCGAGCGCCTACGGGCCGCCGGCGCCGCAGCACCTGCCCGAGGGGCTTGTCGGCGAGCTGTTCACGCCGGAGCTGCCGTGGGGCGAGGACTGCCTGACGCTCAACGTCTGGACGCCGGCGGTCGACCGCGGCGCGCGCCCGGTGATCGTCTTCGTCCACGGCGGCGCCTTCCTGTTCGGCTCCGGCGGCGACCCGTACATCGACAAGGGCCGCTTCGCGCGCAGCGGCGTCGTCCAGGTCTCGATCAACTACCGGCTCGGGATCGACGGCTTCCTCGCCGTCGAGGGCGACGCCGACGGCGGCAACTACGGGACGCTCGACATCGTCGCCGCGCTCCGCTGGGTGCAGGAGAACATCGCCGCGTTCGGCGGCGACCCCGAGCGCGTGACGCTCGCGGGCGAGTCGGCCGGCGCGACCGCGGTCGCGGCGGTGCTCGGCGTGCCGGCCGCGCGCGGCCTGTTCGCGCGCGCGATCGTGCAGAGCGGCTACCCGCAGCCGCTGCTCTCGCGCGCCTCCGCCGCGCTCGCCGCGCGCGAGGTGTTCACGCGCGCGGGCCTCGCCGACGGCGACCTCGACGGCCTGCGGGAGCTGCGCGACCGCGAGCCCGCGCGGGTGGTCGCGATCCAGGGCGAGATCTTCGCCGCCGTGCTCGCCGACCGCGACCCCGCGCGCTGGGGCGAGGAGATCGCCTCGACCGCCAACCCGTTCCAGCCGGTCGTCGGCGGCAGCGTGCTGCCGCAGCGCCCGGCCGACGCCTTCGCCGCGGGCGAGGCGGCGCCGGTCGACCTGCTGATCGGCCACACGAAGGAGGAGTTCCTGCTGATGTTCGGCATCGGGCTCGTCGGCGCCGGCGACGACCTCGTCGCGGCCGCCTTCGACGGCGTCTTCGGCGCCGGCGGTGCCGACGCGCTCGCGCTCTACAGCGCGGCGCGGCCCGGCGCGCGCCCGGTCGAGCTGCTGGCGGCGCTGGAGACCGATCGCGCCTACCGCGTGCCGACGACCAACCTCGCCGACGCGCACTCGGCCAGCGGCGCGACGACCTTCTTCTACCGCTTCTCGTGGCCCTCGCGCGCCTTCGACGGCGCGATCGGCGCCGGCCACGCCGTCGAGCTGCCGTTCGTCTTCGACATCCTCGACACCGAGTGGGCGCTGCGGCTGACGGGCGAGCAGCCGCCGCAGCGGCTGGCCGACGACATGCACCTCGCGTGGGTGTCGTTCGCCGAGACCGGCGACCCGACCCACGACGGCATCCCGGCGTGGCCGCTCTACGACCGTGAGACGCGGCCGATCCTCGACTTCGGCGAGCAGCATCAGGTGATCCACGACCCGTGGCCGGAGGAGCTGCGCCTGTGGACGCAGCCGACCGCCGGCGCCGCGCCGAGCTGAGCGGTGGGGTCGAAGGTGCCGAGCACGATCGGTGAGCTGCTGAGCGCGGTCGCCGCCGCCGCTCCGTCACGGCCGGCGGTGACCTGCGGCGAGCGGACGGTGACGCGCGCGCAGCTGGAGGCGCAGGCCAACCGGCTCGCGCACGCCTACGCGGCGCGCGGGGTGCGGCAGGGCGACGTCGTCACGGTCGCGCTGCCGAACGGGATCGAGTTCTTCGAGGCCTGCTACGCGATCTGGAAGCTCGGCGCGACCCCCGCGCCGGTCTCCGCGCGGCTGCCGGAACGGGAGCTGCGCGAGGTCGTCGCGCTCGCCGACGCGGCGCTGGTCGTCGGCGTCGCGGCGGCGGCGGTGCCGGACCGCGCGAGCGTCCCGGCGGGCTTCGCGCCCGACGCGGCGTACGGCGACGAGCCGCCGCCGCGGGCCGTCTCGCCGGCGTGGAAGATCATCGGCTCGGGCGGCAGCACCGGGCGCCCGAAGCTGATCGTCACGACCTCCTCCAGCGAGCTGGACCTGACGCCGTACACGAGCGTGTTCCGGCTCAGCGGCGAGCAGGTGCAGCTCGTGCCCGGGCCGCTCTACCACAACGGTCCGTTCTCGGTGGGGATCGTCGGGCCGCTGCTGGGCCAGCACGTCGTCGTGCTGCCGCGCTTCGACGCGGCGGCGGCGCTGGAGGCGATCGCGCGCCACCGCGTCGGCTTCGCCTTCCTCGTGCCGACGATGATGCTGCGGATGCTGCGGCTGCTCGACGCAGCTCCCGGCGCCCACGACCTCAGCTCGATCGAGGTGCTGTGGCATGGCGGCGGGCCGTGCCCGCCGTGGCTGAAGGAGCGCTGGATCGAGCTGATCGGCGCCGGGCGCCTCTTCGAGATGTACGGCGGCACCGAGGCGCAGGCGTTCACGATGATCGACGGCGTCGACTGGCTCGCGCACCGCGGCTCGGTCGGGCGCCCGGTCTTCGGCGAGATCAAGGCGGTCGGCGGCGACGGGCGCGAGGTCGCGCCCGGCGAGGTCGGCGAGCTGCTGCTGCGGCGGCCGGCGGGGACGCCTGAGACCTACCGCTACATCGGCGCCGCGTCGCGCACGCTGCCGGGCGGCTGGGAGTCGCTCGGCGACATGGGCGCCTTCGACGAACAGGGCTGGCTGTTCCTCGCCGACCGCCAGCTCGACATGCTGCTCGTCGGCGGCGTCAACGTCTATCCGGCCGAGGTCGAGGCGGCCGTCCTCGAACATCCGCGCGTGCTGTCGTGCGCCGTCGTCGGCCTGCCCGACGACGAGCTCGGGCAGCGCGTCCACGCCGTCGTCGAGGCCGACGGCGAGCTGGAGGAGGAGGCGCTGCGCGCCTTCGCCGCCGAGCGGCTCGTCCGCTACAAGGTGCCGCGCTCGTTCCGCTTCGTCGCCGAGTCGTTGCGCGACGACGCCGGCAAGGTCCGCCGCAGCGCCGTGCGCGAGCGCGAGCTCGCGCTGCTGCCGCTGGCCGCTTCCGATTCAATCGACAGAGAAGGCAGCAGATGAGCGACTACCGGTACCTCCGCTACGAGCCGCTCGACGACGGCGCGATCGTGCGGATCGTGCTCGACCGGCCGCGGACCCGCAACGCGCAGAGCCGCGGGCTGCTGGTCGAGCTGGACGCGGCGTTCACGCGCGCGGAGGCCGACGACGACGTCCGCGTGGTGATCCTCTCCGGCGCGGGCAGCGCCTTCTCCTCGGGCCACGACCTCGGCACGCGCGAGGCGCTCGCGGAGATCGCCGCCGGGCCCGAGCAGCACCCGACCTACGCGATCAACGGCGGCACCCGCAGCGGCACCGAGCTGCGCTGGATCCAGGAGTCGCACTACTTCCTCCAGAACACGCTGCGCTGGCGCAACCTGCGCAAGATCACGATCGCGCAGGTGCACGGCGAGGTGTTCGCGGCCGGAGTGATGCTGATGTGGGCCTGCGACCTGATCGTCGCGGGGCAGGACACGCGCATCGCCGACCCGGTCGGACCGCGGCTGGGCGGCGGCGGGGTCGAGTACTTCGCGCACCCGTGGGAGCTGGGGCCGCGGCGCGCGAAGGAGCTGCTGCTGACCGGCGACGCGATCGACGCCGAGGAGGCGCAGCGGATCGGGATCGTCAGCAAGGTCTTCGCGAACGATCAGCTGGAGGAGCGCACGCTCGCCTTCGCGCGCCGGATCGCGGCGCTGCCGACGGTCGCCGCGCTGGTCGTGAAGGACTCGGTCAACGGGTCGGTCGACGCGCAGGGCTTCCAGAGCGCGCTCAACAACGCCTTCGCGCTGCACCAGCTCGCGCATTCCCACTGGGCCGAACTGCACGCGACGCGCGCTGCCGACGGCGGTCGCGAGACGCCCGTGGGCGAGCGGCCGGAACGCGCCTACGCGGGCGCGGTCGCGACGGTCGACGACGGCATCCCCGACTGGCGCAGCGCGCCGCCGGTCGTCGTCGCCGTCAAGGACGAGGTGCGGGCGAGCGAGCGGTGATCGGCTGGGAGCAGGGGGAGGACGGGATCGTCGTGCTGACGCTCGACGACCCGGCCCGCTCGGCCAACACGCTCAACGGCACGTTCACGACGGCGCTGGGGGCGGCGCTCGAGCGGCTGGAGGCCGAGCGGGCGGGGATCGCCGGCGTCGTGCTCTGCTCGGCGAAGCGGACCTTCATCGCCGGCGGCGACCTGCTCGACATGCGCGCCTCCGCGGGCAGCGTGACCGACGACGTCGCCCTCTTCGGGCGCCTGCTCGACGGCCAACTGCGGCGGTTGGAGACGTACGGCCGGCCGGTCGTGTCGGCGATCAACGGAGCGGCGCTCGGGGGCGGGTTGGAGGTCGCGCTGGCGACCCATCGCCGGATCGCGCTCGACGCGCCGGAGACGGTCGTCGGTCTGCCGGAGGTGACGCTCGGGCTGCTGCCGGGCGGCGGCGGGGTCGTGCGCACCGTGCGGCTGCTCGGGGTCGTCGACGCGCTCGTCGGGGTGCTGCTGGAGGGGGCGCGGCACCCGGCGCGCGAGGCGCTGCGGATCGGTCTGGTCGACCAGCTGGTCGCGACGCGCGAGCAGCTCCTGCCGGCGGCGAAGGCGTGGATCGCGGCCAACCCGGGCGCGCGGCAGCCGTGGGACGCGCCCGGCTACCGCGTGCCAGGCGGGGCGGCGGTGACCGCCCGCGAGATCGAGCGCCACCCGGCGCTGCCCGCGGGCGTGCGGCGCCAGCTCGCGGCCGACCACTATCCGGCGCCGCACAGCATCATCGCGGCGGCGATCGACGGCGCCGGTGAGCGCTTGGAGCGCGCGAGCGAGATCGAGCTGCGCGCCTTCCTCGGCCTCGTCGGCGGCCCGACCGCCGCCAACATGACGCAGGCCTGCTTCTTCGACCTCCAGCAGGTGCGGGCGCGCGGCCGGCGCGGGCCGGTGCCGCGGACGGTGGCGCTGATCGGCGGGGCGGAGTGGACGGGCGAGGCGGCGCGGTTGCTCGGTCGCGCGGGGATCGAGGTGGTGGCGGCCGGCTCCGCCGATCTCGTGCTCTCCGACAGCACTGGACGCGCCCCCGCCGACGACCGCGTCAGCCTGCTGAGCCACGGCCCGCTCGACCGCGCGGCGCTGGTCGAGCTGGTCCCAGGCGCCGGCGTGGGTGAGGCGGAGGTCGACCGCGCGCTCGCGCTGGTCGAGCGGCTCGGGAAGCTGGCGGTCGTGATCGCCGGCGGGGCCGGGTCGTTCGTCGAGCCGGTCGCCGCCGCGCTCGCCGCAGAGCGCGCCGCGATGCTGAGGGAGGGCATCCCCGCCGAGATCGTCGACACCGCCGCCGCCCGCGCCGGGTATGCGCTGCCGGCGGCGCTCGACCGGACACCCGCCGCCGTCGGCGCGTCGTCGTCGGCCGGCGCGATCGACGCGACCGGGGCGGGCGCACCCCCGCCGCTCCAGGAGCTGAAGGAGCGCCTGCTGGTCGCACAGGCGCTGACAGCGGTTCGCCTGCTCGATGCCGGCGTCATCGCGACGGCCGCCGAGGCGAGCGTCGCCGCGATCGTCGGCGCCGGCTTCCCCGACTGGACCGGCGGGCCGCTGCGCTACCTCGAGAGCTTCGACGGCGGCGTGGAGGGTTCCACGTCGCCGCGCCCGCACTGGTACAACCGGTCGCGATGACAAGCGGCGACACCCAGGCCCGGCGCGTCTCCGACGTCGTGCACGAGCGGATGCGGCAGGAGATCCTCGGTGGCCGGCTGGAGCCGGGCGCCGCGGTTCCCTCCGAGCGCATGCTCGCGGAGCGGTTCGGCGTCAACCGGCACGCGGTGCGCGAGGCGCTGAAGCGGCTGGAGCAGGCGGGGCTGGTGCAGATCAGCCAGGGCGGTCCGACGCGCGTGCTCGACTGGCGCGAGAGCGGCGGCCTGGAGGTGCTGCTCGACCTGATCGACGATCCCGGCGAGTTGCCGCCACAGGAGCTGGTGCGCGCGGTGCTTGAGCTGCGTGCCTGCATCGGGACCGATGCGGCGCGTCGCTGCGCCGAGCGCGCGGATCGCGCGACGCGGGCCGAGGTCGCGCGGCTGGCGCGCGAGACGGCACGGCTCGCCGGCGACGCACCGGCCAGTGCAGCGCCCGCCGCTGGACAGCACGGTGGCGTCGAGCCAGGCGACGACGCGACCCCCGCGGCGGCGGTCACGGCTTACGACGAGCTGTGGCGCGAGATCGTCCGCGGCGCCGGCAACCTCGCCTACCGCCTCGCGCTCAACTCGCTGCTGGCCGCGCTGGCGTCGTTCCCGCTGCTGGCGGCGGCGCTGGTGCCGACCGACGGGGCGCGGCTCGCCGCGCTCGGCGACGCGGTCGCGGCCGGTGATCCGGCGGCCGCCGAAGCCGCCGCCCGTGCGCTGCTCGAAGCCGACGAGCCGCCGCGCTGAGGCGCGCGCGCTGCCGCCCCGCGCCGCGGCCGCCTCACCAACCGGTGGCGTCTCACCCGGGCCAACTGGTATAACCAGTCGCGCAACTGGTCCAACCAGCGCGCGGAGCGAAGCGCGCCGCCGCCCGGAGGTGTGTCGTGCTCGAGGTCTTCCTCGTTGCGATCCCGTTCTTCCTGCTGTCGATCGTCGTCGAGGTGGCCGTGCTGGCGCACCACGCGCGCGAGGAGGCCCGCGAGGCCGCGACTCGCGGGGAGGAGGCGGCGACCGTTCGCGGCGGCGCCACCGCAACCGCCAGCAGCGCGATGCTCGGCTATGAGCTGCGCGACACGCGGACGAGCCTTGCGATGGGCGTCGGCCACCTCGTCATCCTCGGCATCTGGAAGATCGCGATAGTCGCCGTCTTCGCGGTGCTGTGGACGATCACGCCGCTGCGGATTCCGGCCGACGCGTGGTGGGGCTGGGTCCTGCTCTTCTTCGCCGACGATCTGACGTTCTACGTCTGGCACCGCAGCCACCACCGCATCCGCTTGTTCTGGGCGACGCACGTCGTTCACCACAGCTCGCAGCACTACAACCTCTCGACGGCGCTGCGACAGGACTGGACGCCGTTCGGGGTCGGCCTGTTCTGGCTCTGGATGCCGCTCGCCGGCTTCGAGGTGTGGACGATCTTCCTCGCGCAGTCGTGGAGCCTGCTGTACCAGTTCGGCCTCCACACGGAGACCGTCGGAAGACTGCCGCGGCCGATCGAGTTCATCTTCAACACCCCGAGTCACCACCGCGTTCACCACGGCTCTCAGCACCAGTACCTCGATCGCAACTACGGCGGGATCCTGATCATCTGGGATCGCCTCTTCGGCACCTTCGAGCCCGAGGGCGAGCGCGTCCGCTACGGGCTGACGAGAAACATCGACACGTTCAACCCGGTCCGCGTCGCCTTCCACGAGTACGTCGACATCTGGCACGACGTGCGGCGGGCGCGCACCTGGCGTGACCGCTTTGGCTACGCGCTCCGCGGGCCGGGGTGGAGGCCGGCGGGTCCGGATGCTGGCGCAGCGCGCGAAGCGGGGATGGAGGCGGAGCGCGCGAGCGCCGCGTAGCCGGGCTCAGCCGTCAGCGGGGCGCGCGGCGGGTGGCGCGACCCGCGCCGCTGCGGATGCCATCGAGCACCAGCGCCGCCAGCTCGTCATAGGCGTCGGCGTCGTGCAGTCCCGTGGCGGCGAGCACCTGGCCGGTCTGGATCCGTTGCATCGTGGCGGCCACCGTGTCGGCGACGAAGGCGGCGTGGACGTCGCGGAAGTCGCCGGCGCGGACGCCGTCGGCGATCAGCTGCGCGACGCGCTCGGCGGCGATCGCGGTGTTGCGCTCGTAGATCTCGCGCGCGAGCGGCTGCGCCGCGACGTCGGCCATGAAGGCGGGCGACGCCGGCCGCAGCGCATCCGCCACCGCTCGCAGGTACGTCGCGATGCGGTCGGCCGGCGCGTCCGCCGCGGCGGTGCGCCGCTCGACGGCCTCCGCCGAGGTGCGGAAGAACTGCTTGAGCGCGTTGGCGGTCAGCTGCTCCTTGCTGTGGCCGAGCGTGTAGAGCGTCGTCTTGGAGCAGCGCAGGCGCGCGGCGAGCTGCGCGAGCGTGAAGTGGCCGAAGCCCTCGGCGAGGAAGAGCTCGAGCAGGTCGTCGAGGAGACCTGCGCTGGGACGTGCGACTCCGACGGGCACGCGCACAGTCTACGGCGCTATCGAGTCCATGAATAGTACCGAGGTATTCATAGCAGTATTATTCGCCGATGCCTGCCGACCGACTGCTCCCATCCGACGAAGCCGCCGACGTCGTCGCGCTCGCGCGTGACCTGGCCGCCGACGAGCTCGCTCCGCGCGCCGCCCGCGCCGAAGCCGACGGGGCGTTTCCGCGCGACCTCTTCCGCCAGCTCGGCCGGCTCGGGCTGCTCGCGATGCCGTATCCGGAAGCGCTCGGCGGCGGCGGGCAGACGTACGAGGTCTACCTGCAGGCGCTCGAAGAGCTGGGCGGTGCATGGGCGAGTGTCGGCGTCGGGATCAGCGTCCATGTCATGTCGTGCTATCCGCTCGCCACGTGGGGCAGCGACGCGCAGCGCGAGCGCTGGCTGCCCGCGCTGCTCGGCGGGGAGCTGCTCGGCGCCTACGCCCTCTCGGAGGCCGAGGCCGGCTCCGACCCGGGCGCGATGCGCGCCCGCGCGGTCCGCGACGGCGACGGCGACGGCGACGGCGGCGGCGGCAAGGGCGGGTACCGCGTCAGCGGCGCGAAGGCATGGGTCACCCACGGCGGCGAGGCCGACTTCTACACGCTGTTCGCGCGCACCTCTGAGGACCGCTCACGCGGCATCTCGTGCTTCCTCGTGCCGGGCGACGCGCCCGGCCTCGGCGCGCAGGCGCCGGAGCGCAAGATGGGGCTGACCGGCTCGACGACGGCGACCGTCGACCTCGACGAGGTCGCCGTCGACGCCGATCGCCGCATCGGCGAGGAGGGCGCGGGGCTCGCGATCGCGCTGCAGGCGCTCGACAGCGGCCGGCTCGGGATCGCCGCGGTCGCGGTCGGGGTCGCGCAGGCCGCGCTGGACCATGCGGTCGCGTATGCGCAGGAGCGCAGAACGTTCGGCAAGGCGATCATCGACCACCAGGGTCTCGGCTTCCTGCTCGCCGACATGGCCGCGGCGGTCGCCTCGGCGCGCGCCGTCATGCTCGACGCGGCGCGCCGTCGCGATCGCGGCCTGCCGTTCTCGCGCCAGGCGTCGATCGCGAAGCTGGTCGCGACCGACGCCGCGATGAAAGTGACGACGGACGCGGTCCAGGTGCTCGGCGGCTTCGGCTACACGAAGGAGTTCCCCGTCGAGCGGTTGATGCGCGAGGCGAAGGTGATGCAGATCTTCGAGGGCACCAACCAGATCCAGCGCATGGTGATCGCGCGGCACCTCGCGCGCGGGACCTGACAAGGCGGGTCAGTCGCCCCACCAGTCCCGCGTGCCCTCCACGTCGTCTCGCGGGTTGTCGCCGAGATTGGGCGCACCGAAGACGAGCAGCTCGAGGCCCTCTGGCCCGCTCTCGTAGCCGCGCCAGGTACCGGGCGGGACGCGCACGACGTCCCACTTCTTGACCTCGACGATCTCGTCGTCGAGCTTCATCCGCCCGCTTCCGCCGACGACCACGTACAGCTCCTCCTGCTCCTTGTGCGTGTGGCCGTACGGGAAGCGATAGCCGGGCGGGACGTGCTGATAGGTGAGCCCGGACTGCTCGAGCTGGAGCGCTTTGGTCGCCATGCGGAACTCGAGGTCGGGCGCGCCGTTGAAGTTGGACCCGACGTCCTCCAGGTCCTCCCTGAGGTTCTTGAGCGTGAACGGCATGGTCGCGATCCTATCGCTCAGAAAGTTGGACCCCGCGGCCCGCCGACCTCACACGAAGTGCGCCGCCGCGTGGCCCGACGCCCACGCCCACTGGAAGTTGTAACCGCCCAGATGGCCGCTGACGTCGAGCACCTCGCCGACGAAGTACAGGCCCGGGCTCTTCAGCGACTCCATCGTCTTGGACGACACCTCGCGGGTGTCGACGCCGCCCAGCGTGACCTCGGCGGTGCGGTACCCCTCGGTGCCGGCCGGCACCACCTGCCAGGCGCCGAGCTTGTCGGCGATGTCGCGCAGCTCGGCCGGGGTGTACTGCTTCATCGGCTTGGAAGCGAACCAGCGATCGGCCAGGAGTGCCGCCATCTTCTTCGTGAAGAGCTCGCCCAGAAGGGTCTTCAGCTCGCTGTTGGGGCGCGCGGCCTGCTGGCCCTGCAGCCACTCCAGTGCGTCGCGGTCGGGCAGCAGGTTGATCTCCACGGCATCGCCGGGCTGCCAGAACGAGGAGATCTGGAGGATCGCCGGGCCGCTGAGGCCGCGGTGGGTGAAGAGGATGTTCTCGCGGAAGCTCTCGCCGTTGCAGCTGACCACGCAGTCCACCGACGTTCCGGACAGCTCGGCGCACAGCTCCTTGAGCTGGCCGGAGATGGTGAACGGCACCAGGCCGGCGCGGGTGGCCAGCACGTTGTGGCCGAACTGGCGAGCGATCTCGTAGCCGAAGCCGGTGGCGCCCAGCGTCGGGATCGACAGGCCGCCGGTGGCGACCACCAGCGACGGCGAGGCGACCGGCCCCATGTCGGTGCTCAGCAGGTACCCGGCCGCGGTCTTCTCGATCTGCCGCACCGAAGTGTCCAGGCGCAGATCAACGCCAGCCTGCCGGCACTCGTCCAGGAGCATGTTGAGGATGTCCTTGGACCTGTTGTCGCAGAACAGCTGGCCCAGCTTCTTCTCGTGGTACGGCACGCCGTGCCTGCCGACCAAGGCGATGAAGTCCCACGGGGTGTAGCGGGCCAGGGCCGACTTGCAGAAATGCGGGTTCTTCGAGACGAAGTTGGCCGGGTCCGTGTACATGTTGGTGAAGTTGCAGCGGCCACCGCCGGACATGAGGATCTTCTTGCCGGCCTTGTTGGCGTGGTCGACGAGCAGCACCTGGCGGCCGCGCTCGGCGGCGGTCAGGGCGCACATCAGCCCGGCGGCACCTGCGCCGATGATCACAACGTCGGTAGAGCGCAACAAGAATCCTTGGGCAGAGTGAGTCGCGGGTGGATCCAGCCGCCGCTCATAGACATTCGCAGTGGATCCCGGTCCGACAAGATACGGCTACGAGGAGCGCGGCTGCGACGCGCCGGCTTCTCTTCATCCGGCCGCTTTCGCCGACCACCACGTACACATCCAGGAGAACATCGACCCAACGTCCGCGACCTGCTTTGTCGGTCCTTCCGCCTGTGTATCGTGGCGCGACAGGCGTCGGACGCCATCGGATGGCATCGGAGAGCAATGGGGTTGGGGACTGACAAGGGGACGACTGCGGCGGATGACGTCCGCGCTCTGCTCGATGGGCTTGATCGCGCCGCCGACGATCGGGTCGCGATCGTCGCGATCCTCTGGACCTGGCTGGAACACCACCTTCTCCACCTCGGCTCGCTTTTGGAGAAGCCACTGGTGATTCGCGCCAAGGCGCTCGATGAACCCGACTTCGTGCGCTTCGACGAGGACGAGCGAGCGCGGCTGATGGCGGCTCCGCTGCGAAACGCTGCGGAGTTGCTGGCGCGCATCGAGATCACGCTCACAAGGGATCAGCCGATCGAGTCAGCGACCGAAGCGGTCGGCGTCGATGGCAGCGAGGTGTTCGTGATGTGGCGGCGTCCGAGACTCGCCACCCGAGCGGGCAACGATGCCGACAGACCGCCAGAGGCCGACGAGCACCCCTCGCTGTCGGCGCTCGCGCCGCGCCTGGTCGTCTGCCCGACCGTCCATCGCGACATCGAACTGCACGTCATCAGACCTGGCAGCGACGGATGGGTGGCGGTGGAGGCGCTGCTTGAGCAGGGCGTGGTCGGCGCCGACCCGACGCTGTCCGTCCACCTCGACACGCTCGGGGACGCCGGCCTCTCGGGCTGGCTCGAACGCGAAGACGTCGAGGTGGGCTGGTTCGATGCCGCTGCGATGGATCCGGAGGACGAGCGCATCTGTCACGACTCGGCCGTCGCAGCCGTCGAGGCCGCATCCGGCCCAGCCTCGCTGCTCGTGTTGCCGGAGCTGTGCGCAACGCCGCGAACGCTCGACGCGGTGACGGCCGCGATCGTCGCGGCTGACGAGGCACCGGCGTTGACGTTCGTCGGCCTCCGGCACCGTCCGATCGCCGCCTCGGAACCCTCCGCGATCGAGCCGGAACTGCTCGGCGACGCCGTACTTGCGACGCACGTCAACGAGGCGGTCGTGATCGGGCCGGACGGCGAGCCGCTGTGGAGTCATGTCAAGCTCTCCTGCGCGCAGGGTCCACAGCCGAGACTGCTCAGCGACGGCACGCAGCCGCTGGCTGCGACCGAGGACATCGTGCTCGGACGGACGCTCCAGGTCGTGCCTTCGCCCATCGGCACGATCGCTGTCGTGATCTGCCTCGACTCCTTCGCCGACCATGTCCGCGACCGCCTCGCGCGCAGCGGCGCTGATGTTCTGATCGTGCCTTCGCTGAGTCCCAGGGTCCATCGCCACCGCGATTCGCTGCAACATCTCGTGCAGCGGTTGTGGGCGATCGCTTTTGTGTGCAACCGCGACTTCGCGGTGCCCTCGGATGGCACGACGACGTGGGACGAGGAGCACAACCGCTCGTTCTGGGCAATTCAGCGAAAGAGACTGAGACCTCCAACCCGAGCCGATGATCGCCCGGCCTTCATCTTCCGGCTGGCCGATCACGTTCGATCGCAGACGTCGAACGCTCAAGTCTGAGTCAAGTATGCTCGATGACGGGAAAGACCCATTCAATGCGATGACTGAATCAGAGCACTCCCCACCGGCTGCGGACGACCTGTTCACGCTGGCCTCTGCGCCGATGCCGATCCTGATTGCCGCCCTCCAGCGCGCGATCGCGGCAGGCGAGAGCCGACGCGATCTTCCCGCTCGCGTCGTCCAGCTCGCCGAAGCCGTTCTGGCCGAGGCGATCCGTCTCGTTCGTCTCGGGACGCGGCAGGAGATCGCGGATGCCGCCGTGGCCACCACGCAGTTGATGATCACTCCCGCTGCGAAAGGGCTGCGGGAAAGCAACCCCCAAGCGCACAGCATCCTCACTTCCGCATCGCGAGCGCTGACGGCTGCCGCGTCCCCGGCCAGCAAAGGCGGCGAGCTGACCGTGCTGCGCTCGTGGAATGGCAAGGCGCGGAGGGTCGTCCGACACGTCAACGAGGCCGAGGGGCACGCCGTGCCTCGCGCCGAGCTGAGACGCCTGCTGCAGGTCGACGAGTCCTATCTCTCGCACCTTCTGGCGGACCTGGAGGCGTCGGGGCTGGTCGAGCGCATCCGCGAGGGTCGCACCGTGACTGTTCACCTCGGGCGCGTCGCCCTCGCTGACCACGTGCAGGAGCTGCTGGGCGCCAGCTCAGACGATGGCTCAGGCGTCGACGACGATCGGCGCAGCCGAGCCGACGACGTCCGTCGGGTCGCGAATGGGACGCTCGAACGGCTCTTTGGAGAGGACGAATGGTGCGTCTCGGCGACCGGCTTCGACGACGGTCCGTTGCAGCCGCTGCGGCAGAAGCTGCTGGGGTTGAGGCAATACGCCGAGGAATGCGAGCAGACGATCATGGAGACGGTCGTCGAGGACGGAGTGGCGGTCTGTCGGATCCGCGTCGTCGGTCGGCTGCTGGATGTCGGGAGCCGTGATGAGCCGTTCGACGTGCGCCTCGTCTGCCGCATACGGGTGGAGGGTCAGGACGTCGTGGCTGCCGAGTGGTGGTCGGCGGACGATGAATGGCCCGCACCGCGCCCGCGATTCGCATTCGACGAGCCGAGATCGAGCTCCATCCTCGGCGACGAACGCGTCGAAGAGCTGACGAATCTGCCTGACGACATGCCCTCTCGCTACAGCGTCGTGGCCGTGACGGCCATCGGAAGGGCCACGTCGTTCGGCAGTTACGCACCCGCGTTCGTCAACGAGTCGCCGGAGGCCGAGATCACGCTGCGTCGGTACGACGTGACCACGCTCCGATCGCTCATGCACTCTGGAACGCCGCGCCGATCGCTCGGCTGAGAGCGTGGGCAGAGCACGGTCGTATCCTCGTCACGGAGACCGATCGGCGAGTGAACTGATCAAATTGGTGGCGATCGTCGCCGCGACGCCCGTGCCCAGGGAGCTGCTGCTCAACCGGCCCGCGGGCCAGAACGACGATGACGGCGCGGTTGAGGAGATCGTTGCCGGGCTTGTCGCAGAGCGTCTGCTGGAGGAGCGCGAAAGCGGCGTCGTGCTCGCCCCAGCGATTCGCGAGCAAGTGAGGACCGCCCTGGACGATGACGAGCGACGGCTGTCGATTCAGGACGCTGCTGACCGGCTTAGCGCGGTCTTCCCGCAAGACGTCCTTGATCTGAGCATGTGGAGACTGAGCGGGAGCCTGGCCGACCATGTTCGCGCGGTCGTCGAGGCCGCAGACGAGCTCGACGTGGTCACGCCGGCGCTGCTGCGCGCAATTCTGCATCGCAGCGGCTACATCGCCTATCTCGGCGATCTGGTCTCGGCACGCGACGAGTTGCAGCGCGCGGTCGAGCTCGCGGACGCGCGGCTGCCAGAGGAGGACACGCTGCGCGCGATGCTGCGGACCAGTCTCGGCGAGGTTCTCAATCAGTTGAGCAGGTACGCAGGGGCTACGAGATGGCTCCGAGAGTCACTCTCGCTGTGGGAAGGGGTGGCGGAGCCCGATCCTGACGAGGTCGCGCGCGCGCGAATCCAGCGCGGTACGGCGATGACCGGGCTGGGGCTCCTCGACAAGGCTGTGGATGAGCTGACGATGACGGTGGAGGCGCTCGCGCAGCGACCGTCAAGCAGAGTCTGCCTCGCGCTCGCGTGCAAGTCCCTCGGCTGGGCGTTGTTCTGCAAACACGACCTGGACGGTGCGGTCGGGGCAAGCGAGCGGGCGCTCGCGCTGTTCGTCGACGCCTGCGGGCCCGCTCATCCCGAGACTGCCGGCGCACGCACGCAACTCGGAGCCATCCTGCACGAGCGCGGTGACAGAGAAGCCGGGCAGACGCAGATGGAGCGGGCCGTCGAGGATCTCGTGGCGACGTTGAGCCCGGAGCACCCCGAGATTGGGATCGCGCGCAGCAACCTCTCGGACGCGCTCGGCGCAGCGGGCGATCTGAAGGGCGCGCAGGAGCAGCTGGAGCTGTCGCTGGCCAGCGCGGGAAGAACACTCCCTGAGGACTACCTGGGCCTGGGCATACGTCATGGCAAGCTCGCCTGGACGCTCACCAAGCTGGGCGACCTTCGCGGCGCGCTTGCGCATCGCGAAGAGGCGCTCTCGGTCCTCGAGCGTGCCGTCGGTCTCGACGACCCGAAAGCTGTGGAGGCACTCGCGGCGCTGGCCGGTGCCCGTCGCGCGACCGGCGACCTGCCCGGCGCGCGAACGGCGTACGAACGGGCGCTGGCGACGGGGCAGCGGAGCGACTTGGAGCAGAAGCTCCCGCTCTCGGCCTACTCACGGCAGCTGGCAAGCGTCTTGCGCCAGCTCGGCGACCTGCCGGGGGCGCTGCGCAGCTATCAGCAGGCACGTGTGCTGAGTAGGCCCGACGACGATGACGCCATTACATGGAACGCGATCGATCGGCTTTCGATCGCCGGCAATGCGCGCGTCCTGCAGGAGGCCACCGCTCACGCATATCAGTCGCTGGGCATGGAGCAGCACGCGCAGACGGCGCGGGCCGCTGCCGATGACGTGTCGCGGGCGATCCTCGAGGAGGCGATCGCGACCGACGAGCCGGCGCCGCTGCTCGAAGCCGGTGGATGGGCGGTCGAAGCGGGCTGGGTCGATGTCGCGGTGCGCGCGGCGGAACGCATGACGACGCTGGCGCTGACAGCCGACTTCGAGCGATGGGACTATCGCGGCCGGCTCACCGATCTGTGGCACAGGATCGGCCGCGCGGCGGTCCGGCTCACGATGCCCGATCAAGCGCTGCACGCGTTCGAACGGCGTCTCACGCTCCTGCAGTCGCAGCCGCAGCCGGATCCTCAGCAGATCGGCGTGACGCTGCACGACCTCGCGGACGTGCGCGCGCAGGCCGGAGAGCTGTCGGCGGCGATCGCACTCTACGAGGAGGCGGCAGCCTCGAAGCGCGAGGGCTCCGCGCCGGCTGACCTCGCGACGACGTTGTTCGCGCTCGGTCGCGGGCTCATGGACGCCGAGCGCAACGAAGAGGCAGAAGTCGCCTTGACGGAGCGTCTGGCGCTGCTGCGGCGGCTGCCGGATCCAGAACCGCTGATCCTCGGCGTCACATTGAGCGACCTCTCGGTCCTCAACCGCAGAATGGGCCGCTTCGAGGAGTCGCTCACGCTCAGTCGGCAGGCGGTCGAGCAGATGCGCAGAAGCGGTGATCGCGGCCAGTTGGCGATCGCTCTGCAGTGGCATGGACGGGCGCTGGCATCGTGTGCACGTCCCGCCGAGGCGCAAGCAGCATATGAGGAGGGCCTGGAGTTGCTCCGCGACCGGTCCGAGCCCGATCCCCAGTCCATCGGTGTCATGTTGCACGACCTCGCCAGAGTCCATCGCGACGATGGTCGGACGGATGTCGCGATCAGGCTCTACCGCGAGGCGGTGGAGTCGAAACGTCGCGCCGATCGACCGCGGGACCTCGCCGTGACGCTGATGGCGCTCGGGCGCGCGTTGGAGGGCAACGAGCAGTACGAGGAGGCAGTGGAGACGTTTGAGCAGCGCCTGCTGCTTCTGAGGGGGCTGTCAGATCCCGATTTGGAAGCCGTGGCGGAGACGCTGGAGATGCTCGCGGACGTGCGCGGCAGACAGCGGCGGGTGGCCGATGCCGCCGAGTATTACCGGCAGGCGGCGGATGCCTATCGGCGGATGCTGCAGGGAGACTGGACCTCCGCGGCGCCGGACGTCCCAGCGCGGTTGATCGGTGTCGCGGTGTCGCAGTTGCTGCTCGGCGAGCAGGTGTCTGCAGCTGCGACCGCTGCAACGGCCGCGTCGGCGCTGGAGGACGTCGAGCAGAGCCGCGACCTCTCATTCGCGCTGACGTTACAGGCGCAGGCGAGCGTGGACGAGCCGGCGACGGCGCTGGGGCTGCTGAGGCGGGCGCGGCATACGACCGGGCAGTGGCGTGACGCGGACCAGCTCGAAGCCGTGCAGATCGACGCGATGATCGCGGATGTTTGCAGGCAACTCGGCCAGTTGGAGGCGGCGAACGAGCTGCTCGCGCAGGCGACTGCCTTTCTGGACGAGATCGCCGACGAAGTGCTGGCCGCGCCGGACCCGACCGAGCTGATCCGGCTGAGCACTGCCTGCCTGAACATCGGCGCGCTGGACGTGGCACAACGGGCGCTCGCCAGCGCGGCCGACGCGATCAAGGAGGGACCGGCGGTCGCGTTGTCACAGCTCGGCGAGTTGTTGACCTACCTCGCGCTGCGCTGCGAGGCTGCCGAGGACTTCGTCGCGGCGGCGGCTGCGATCGAGCGATGCCTGGAGCTGCCCCCCGGACAGGACGGGCGCGAGGTCGTCGACCGTCCGGAGATGCTCGAGAGGCTGGGCCACGCACACGAGGCGATCGGCGAGTTGGAGAGCGCGATCGACCTCTTCCGGCAGAGCGCCGCGCTGTTGGCCGAGCGGGGCGAGGGCGATGAGGCGGACGCGCTGTTCTACCTCGGGCGCGCGCTGGCGCAGAACGGCGACGACGAAGCGGGCCTGCACATGCTGGAGCGGCATCTGAAGGGTCTGCAGAGGCTGCCGCTACGCAACGCCGACGATGAGAGCTGCGCGTGGCACGCAATCGGGCTTGTCCAATCACGGCTCGGTCGAAACGACGAGGCACTCGCTGCGCACAGACATGCCATCGACCTGGCGCGGGACGGCGACGCAGGAATGTGGAGCATAGCGGCGTCGTTGAGCATGTACGCGCAGACCGGGCTCGGCGTGGTGCAGCCGGAGCAGCTGTGCGAGCTCGCCGACGAGGCGGCAGGGCTGCTGCGGCGCGCCTGGCTGGGCGCGGAGCCCGTCGGAAAGGAGCGGTCGTTCCGCGCTCTGCCTGAGCAGTGGCCCGTCAACCTCGCTGAGATCGAGGTGATCGCGCGTGCGGTCGGCGAGCTCAGCTCGCGTGCCGTCGCGCTGCTCGTGCGTGTGCACCGTCTCGGCGTCGTGGTCGAGACCGTCGGCGGGGACGCCGCAACTGAGCTGGGGGCGGCCGGGCTCCTGACCGAGGATCCGCCCGAAGGCCCGCTCCAGCTGTCCGCTGCTGGGGTCGCGGCAGCTGGTCTGCTCGGCAGCGCGGGTGCAGCGCCCGCGGCCGTCGCTGCGTGGCTGAGAATCGCCAGCTCGGCCCCGGATGTCGGTGCAGTCAGCAGCGCAACCCTTATCGCACGCCTCGCGTGCTCACCCCTGGTCTCGGCGGCGGCGCTGGTGGAGGGGCTTCCTCCGGTTGCCGACAACGCCGTTGTCGACACCGCGGAGGAGCTCGCAGCCCTGACGTTGCGGGCGCTCTGCGTGCAGGAGCGCGACCGGGCGGAGGGAGCGGCGCTGCGCGCACGAGCGTTGGCGGCCGTCGCCGCGCTGCCCGGTGACGGCGACGCGCAGATGCTCGTCACTGCCGGCCTGACATGTCTGGACCTTGGCGAGGTCGATCAGGCGCAGACACTGCTCGTGAGTGCCGCCGCGCACGATGACGTCGGCGCCTCCGGGCATGAAGCGGCGGAGATCGGCCTCGCCTGGTATCGGCTCGCCGCGTCCTTGGAAGCTGACGGACGGGTGAACGACGCGCTGGTGGCATACGAGCGGTCGGTCGCGATCCTCGCCGACGCGAGTATCCCAGCGTGCCGCGCGGTGGTGGGCGTCTACACGGATCTCCTGTACGCGCAGGGAGCGCGCGAGCGAGCCGCCGTGGTACGGGACACGTACCGGCTCGGCCGGCCACAGAAGCCACGCACCAGCCGGATCTCTTGGCTGCTGCAACTGTCGCGGACGCAGACGGCGTTGGGGCAGACGTTGCATGCTCGTGCGTCCAGCGCGCAGGCGGCGACCGAGATGCGGCTGGTTGCTCTGGTCCGCTCCGGCGAGCGTGGAGACGACGCTGCCGGTGCTCCTGGCGGCCCCGGCGGTTCGCGGTCTGAGCACCCAACGGCCCTCGCGGTGGATCTGAGCCGGCTGAACCCGCTTGCGGTGGCACTGCTGGAGCGGTTGCGTCAGGACCTCTTGCTGTCGACTTCCAAACGCCTCGCTCCCGGACTGCCGGTACCGCCGGAACAGGCGTGGTCATGGTTGTGCGCAATCGAGCCGCTGAAGCAGGTGGGCTTCGTCATGAGTGACCTCCCCCTCGGTTGGTTCACGCTGACCGCCCGGGGCCGCGCGGCGGCTGCCCTGCTGGGGCCGCCCGACGACTCGGCAACGCTGCCACCGGCACCGTGACCCACCGAGTGCGGCTCGGCCCGCGCTGACGTAGACCGAAGCTCGGACGTTCGAGTATTCCGCCGGCGAGATCGCGACGGACACGCCATCACCCCAAAACGACGAAAGCCCCGCCGGAGCGGGGCTTTCGTGTGAAGCGGATGAAGAGACTCGAACTCTCGACCTTCTGCATGGCAAGCAGACGCTCTAGCCAACTGAGCTACATCCGCAGGGCTTCGCCAGTATAGCCAAGCTCGCGCGCGACGTGTCGTGAGGTCGCGCGCCCGCACGACATCCCCGGCTCGTCCGGCGATCACGCCTCCTCGGGCAGCACTTTCCCCGGGTTCAGCAGCCCCGCCGGGTCGAGCGCGCGCTTCACCGCGCGCAGCACACCGACCTCGGAGGCGCCGCGCGCCCGCTCCAGCCAGCGGGCCTTGGCGAGGCCGACGCCGTGCTCGGCGCTGATCGTGCCGCCGTGGGCGAGCACCAGCTCCAGGACGGCATCGTCGGCGCGCTCGTCGTCGTCGGCGGGGCCGAGCAGGTTGACGTGCACGTTGCCGTCGCCGAGGTGGCCGAAGAGGATCGCGCGCACCCCGCCCGGCACGTCCGGCGCGGCGGCGGCGACCGCCCCCGGCACCGCGTCGAGGAACGCGCCGAGCGACGCCAGTGGAACCCCGACGTCGAGCTTGTGGGGGACACCGGCCGCATTGATCGCGTCGGCATGTCCCTCGCGCAGCGCCCACAGACGCTCGCGGCCGGGCGTGTCGTCGGCGATCAGCGCTTCCTCCACGCCCGCGCGCGAGAGCGCTTCAGCCAGCTCCTCGGTCGGGTCGGTGCGACCGGCGCACTCGGCCAGCACGTACACCGGGGCCGCCGCCTCCAGCGGGGAGGACCGGCGCTGATGCGCGAGCACGAGCTGCAGCCCCTCGTCGAGGAAGAAGTCGCAGCTCTCCAGCGACGGCGCCTCGGCGCGCAGCGCGGCCAGCAGCGCCGCGGCCTCGTCTATCCCGGGAAGCGGTACGAGCGCCGCGACGCGCGCGTCGCGGCGCAGCTCCAACCTCCACAGCACGCGCGTGATCACGCCGAGCGTACCCTCCGACCCGACCAGCAGCGAGGGCAGGTCGTAGCCGGCGTTGTCCTTCGCGAGGCCGGCCATCCGCGTCACGACGGTGCCGTCGGCCAGCACCGCCTCCAGGCCCGCGACGCGCGCGCGTGCCGTGCCATGGCTCAGCGCCCGCGCGCCGCCGGCGTCGCAGGCGACCGCGCCGCCGATCGTGCACGAGTCGCGCGCGGCGAAGTCGAGCCCGGCCTCGAAGCCGGCGGACCGCGCATGCGCCTGCAGCGCGGCCAGCGTCACGCCGGCGCCGACCTCGACCAGCCCGAGCGCGCCATCGACCGGACCGATTCCCGCAAGCCGCGCCAGCGACAGCACGACCTCGCCGCCGCGCGGCACGCCGCCGCCGACCAGGCCGGTGTTCCCGCCCTGGGGGACGACCGCCACGCCGGCCGAAGAACAGACCTCCATCACCGCGGCGACCTCACGCGCATCGGACGGCCGCACGACGCACAAGGCGCGCCCGCCGAACCGGCCCGTCCAGTCGCGCTCGTACTGCTCGGTCACCGCCGGGTCGTCGAGCACGTGGCCGGCGCCGACGATCTCCACAAGGGCTTGTCTCCACTCCATAACATGTGACATGCTACTCGAACCGACGGGGGAGCGGCGCCGCCCAGAAGGCACGAGCGGAAGCGGCGCGGCACCTGCCCCCGGGGGAGCTGGTCCCATCAAGGAGGAAGAGAAGATGGCTGAAGATCGAGAAGCGATCTTCACGTTGGAGGCGACGCCGGTGAAGTTCGGCCCGGGCTCCTCGGCAGACGCGGGTTGGGAGCTGAAGCGGCTCGGCGTGCGCCGGGTGCTGCTCGTGACCGACCCGGGCGTCGCGGCGCTCGGCCACCCCGAGCGGATCAAGGGCCTGATCGAGGCCGAGGGCATCGAGGTCGTCCTCTACGACCGCAGCCGTGTCGAGCCGACGCTCGACTCGCTGCAGGAGGCGGCCGACTTCGCGATCGCCGAAGGGGTCGACGGCTTCGTCTCCGTCGGCGGCGGCTCGGCGATGGACACGGCGAAGGTCGCCAACCTCGTCCTCAGCCACCCGGCGCCGGTGATGGACTACGTCAACGCGCCGGTCGGCGGCGGCAAGAAACCGCCCGCGCCGCTGAAGCCCCACCTCGCGATCCCGACGACCTCCGGCACGGGCTCGGAGGCGACGACGGTGGCGGTCCTCGACATCCCGCAGCTGAAGGTCAAGACGGGCATCTCGCACCGCTACCTGCGCCCGGCGCAGGCGATCGTCGACCCCGAGCTGACGCGCACGCTGGCCGCCGAGATCACCTCTTCGGCCGGTCTCGACGTCGTCTGTCACGCGGCCGAGTCGTACATCTCGCGGCCGTTCGACACGCGCCCGCGCCCCGCCGGACCCGACGACCGGCCGCCCTACCAGGGCTCCAACCCGGTCGCCGACGTCTGGTCGGCGAAGGCGCTCGAGTACGGCGGCAAGTACCTCCGCCGGGCGGTCGCCGATGCGGACGACGTCGAGGCACGTGGCTGGATGATGCTCGGCGCGACGATGGCCGGCGTCGGCTTCGGCTCCGCCGGCGTCCACATCCCGCACGCCTGCGCGTACCCGATCGCCGGCCTCAAACACGTCTACCAGCCGCCCGGCTACCCGGACGACCACCCGTTCGTCCCGCACGGCCACTCGGTGATCGTCACCGCCCCGGCCTCCTTCCGCTTCACCTACGAAGCGGCGCCGGAGCGTCACCATCACGTCGCCGAGCTGCTGCACGGCAGCCCAATTGAGAACCCCGGCCCCGACACGCTGCCGGACGTCCTCACTCAATTGATGAAGGACGTCGGCGCACCCAGCGGCATCGCCGAGCTCGGTTACACCGAGGACGACGTGCCGGCGCTCGTCGAGGGCGCGCTGAAGCAGCAGCGCCTGCTCGTGATCGCCCCACGCGAACCGAGCCCGCAGGACCTGCACCACATCATCACCGCATCGATGCGCAACTGGTGAACGAGGGGAGAGACACGATGTCCGCAACGACCGACGGCCCGCGCCTGCACATGTTCGAGTGCGGCACGCTCAAGTGCCATGTCGAGAACATCAAGATGAACCAGGGGCTCGGCGACCCCTACGAGATCCCCGTCCCCTGGTACCTGATCGAGCATCCGCGCGGTCTCGTCGTGATCGACGGCGGCAACGCCGCCGAGTGCGCCGAGGACGCTGTCAAGCACTGGGGCGGGATCAGCGACGTCTACTGGCCGACGATGACGGCCGCCGACGCCTGCGTCCCGACGCTCCAGGCGGCCGGCTTCGATCCCGCCGACGTGCGCTACATACTCCAGTCGCATCTGCACCTCGACCACACCGGCGCGCTCGCGGCGCTCGAAGCCTTTCCGAACGCCGAGGTCGTCGCGACGCGGACCGAGTTCGAGTACGCGCACGCGCCCGACTGGTTCGCCGACGGCGGCTACATCAAGGCGGACTACGTGAAGCCGAACGTGCCGTGGACGCTGCTGGAGGAGACCGAGGACGGCTACGACCTCTTCGGCGACGGCACGATCCGCTGCTGGCGCACGCCCGGTCACGCGCCCGGCCACCAGTCGTTCGAGATCACGCTGCCCAACAGCGGCGCGATGCTGCTGACGGTCGACGCCGCGTACACGACCGACCACTGGAACGAGAGAGCGCTGCCCGGCTTCCTCGCCTCCGCCGTCGACGCCGTGCGCTCGGTGCGCAAGCTCCACCACATAGCCCGCCGCAGCGACGCGACCGTCGTCACCGGCCACGACCCCGAGGCGTGGCCGACCTTCAAGCAGAGCCCCGCGGGGGTCTACGACTGACCCAGCCGGCCGACAGCGACGAGCGCCCGCTGGCGCTCGGCGCGCTCGAAGGAGCGCGTCAGACGCTGACCGACCGGGCGGTCGCCGCGTTGCGCGCGGCGATCGTCGACGGCCGCCTGCGCGCGGGCGAGCTGTACTCCGTCGCCAGACTGGCCGAGCGGCTGCAGGTCTCGCGCACGCCCGTGCGCGAGGCGCTGCTGCTGCTGGAGCGGCAGGGGATGGTGCGCTTCGAGCGCAACCGCGGCGCGCGCGTGCTCGAATCCTCCGCCCACGACCTCGACGAGGTCTTCGCGCTGCGGCTGCTGCTGGAGGTGCCGGCCGCGCGCCGCGCCGCCGAGCTGGTCGGGGAGCGCGAGCTGGCCGAGCTGACCGCGATCCTCGACGCGATGCGTGAGCAGATCGACGGCGGCGACGAGCGCGCGTTCATGATCCACGACAGACGCTTCCACGAGGCGCTGCTGGCGGCCGCCGGCAACCGCCGCCTCGTCGGCGTCGTCGGCTCGCTGCGCGACTTCGTCCGCTTCCGCGGCGCCTCGACGGTCGGCCGCGGCCGCGATCTGCGCGCGATCTACGACGAGCACGTGCGGATCCTCGACGCGCTGCGCGCCGGCGACGCCGCCGCCGTCGGCGACGCGATGCGCGACCACCTCGTGCGCACGCGGCGGCTGCTGCTCGCGGCCGATCCGGCGAGCGCGACCGACGCCGGCGCCGAGCCGCCGTGGCCGGCGCGGCTGAGCTGAGCTGAGCCGGCGCCCGCGCGCGACGCCGCTCGCGCCACCCATTGCCGCCGCTCGCGCCGCTAGCGTGCCGCGGCCGTGCGTTCACTCCTTCTCCTCCTGCTCTCCTTGCTCGCAGCCGCCGCCCTCGCCGGGTGCGGCGCGGACTCGCTGGTCGGTGGGATCGCCGAGCGGACGACGCCGAGCGGCGGCGTCACGAGAGCGGCGACCGGCGCGCGCGCCTGCCAGCGCACCTCGCGCGTCGTCGAGGTCGGCATCAGCGCGACGAGATACCCGCGCGTGCTCGCGCACATCGACGCCGCCGTCCGCGCCGGCTATCCGCGCGTGCTGCGGATACGCCGCGACGGTGCCGACCAGCGCCGCGACCGGCTGCTGCGCGGCATCCCGACGCGCCCCGGCTACGACCGCGACGAGTGGCCGATGGCGATGGCGCGCGCTGACTGGAGAGCGCACGTCGCCTACGTCCCCAGCGGCGAGAACCGCGGCGCCGGCGCGAGCGTCGGGCTGAAGCTGCGGCGCTGGTGCGACGGCGTCCGCTTCACCGTCGTCGGCTACTGAGCGGGCGGCGGCGGAAGGCGACGACCGGAATCGAACCGGTGTACACGGCTTTGCAGGCCGCTGCGTAGCCACTCCGCCACGTCGCCAGGGACGAGAAGGGTAGATGATCGGGCCGGTCTCACGCAGCGTGAACCGCAGGCCCCGGCGGTGCCGGCGTGCGAGCGCCGCGGCGCCCGGGCCGCCGGCCCGCACCGCGCCCACGGTCAGGCGCGGGCGATCTCCTCCGTCCGTCTCCAGCTCGTCCCGTTCCAGACGTCAACCGGCACGTCCTGCCAGTTCGATCCGGACCAGCGCGAGACGACGGCGCCGGTCCCCGCGTCGTAGTGGGCTCTCACGCGCGTTGCGGTGAGCGCCGTCTTGTACAGGGCGACCTCGTCGATGGTGCCGGTCAACAGGTTGTTTATGCCGGCGTCCGCGGCGCCGATGTTCAGTGGGAGCGCGGTGTCCTGCATCGTCTGATTGGTGACCGTGCCGGTGACGTCGACGCCGTCGAGATACAGCTTCGCGACGCCGGCCGCCTTCGTCGCGACGACGTGGTGGGCCTTGCCGGGCGTCAGCGCCACGGTGCTGGTGACGACGTCGCCTCTGTTGTTGCGCCGCAGCAGCAGTCTGCCGCTCTCGGTCGTGCGCAGGATGTAGCCGCCGTCGCCCTTGTCGACGATGCCGCCCAGCACGACGTCGGACATCCGCACCCACGCCTCGAGCGTGAAGGTGTCGCCGAGGTCGAGCGCGGCGCGGTCGACGACGCTCACATAGCCTCTCGTCAGGGCGTCGAATCTCACCGCGGTTCCGCCGGACCACGGCGCGACGGCTGGCTGGCCGAGCGCAAAGGTGCCGACGTACGTCCCGGCCGCGCCGCCGACGGTGTCGACCGCGGTCGTTCCGAAGCTCTCGCCGAGGCGGAAGTAGGCGCTCGGGTTGTCAGCCATCACCATCTCGCAGTACTGCGACGGCCAGAAGCTCGGCGGCGACTCGGTGTGGTGCGTCGAGCGCTGCGGTCTGGTGAGCTCCTGCCCGGCGAAGGGCGGATCGCCGTCGAGGCGCGTGGCGCGGACCGGATTGAGCGCGCGGATCGTCGCCCACGACGTGCACGCCTCGATCTCGGTGTTCGACAGCACCCGGTCGAAGATCGCGAACCCGGCGACGAGCCCCTCATACCACCAGTCGGTCGCGGTCGACCAGTCGGTGCTGTCGGTGCCGAGATCCCAGTAGGAGAGCGGCGTGAAGTTGGGCAGCTCCGTGGCGCCCTCTCTGTGCAGCGGCGTGTCGGCGGCGTCGAGCAGCTTCAGGTGGTGGATCGGTCTGAACGTCCCGGCCGCCTTGGTCGTGGCGAACACCTGCCATCTGTTCGCGGTAGGCGCGAAAGGGCCGCTCGACGGCGAGGAGGGGTTGTACAGGTAGACCTGGCCCGAGGCCCATCCCCATTCGGGCGTGTACCCGCTGCCGTTCAGGAGCGCGACTCTCTCGCTCACGTTGATCGGCTTGATCACCGCCAGCAACGTGATCGCGCCGGTTGGATTGGGCGAGGTCAGCGTGAAGCGGATCGCGTCGATCGCACCGTTGAATCTGCGCGAGCCGGTCATGCGGCGGGGGTTCTGATCCAGAGGTCGCCGGTCGCCTTGCTCGCCGGATCGCCCGATCCGATCCAGATCACGAGCGCATAACCGGTCGGGCGTGAGACGTCGGTGGCGGCGCCGTGCGCGACGCGCCCGACGCCGTTGATCCCTGGAACGGCCTCGCCGGCGCCGCTGCCGAGTCTGCGGACGGCCTCGGTGGCGTCGGTCGCCGTGCCGGTCGGCTTCAGCCCGGCCGCGAGCTTGGCCGCGGTGACGCTGCCGTCGGCGAGCGTCGCGTCGCTGCCGGCGGGTCCGGTCGGACCCTGCTCCCCCTGCGGTCCCGTCTCGCCCTGCGGCCCGGCCGGGCCGACGAGGTTCTCGACGCCGACCTGGTCGACGATCACGCTCGCGAGGTAGCTGTCGTCGAGTGTCTGCGCGACATCGTCGACGATCACTCTGACGGGCGTGTCCTGGTAGTAGACGTCGGCCATGCTGCTCTCCTTCGGGGTCCGTTGCGGCGGTCTCGGCCGCCGGAAGGGCGGCTCGCGCCGGACTATCCGGTCGGTTCCCCGCGATCTCCCAGCGATCCGGCAGATTCGCCGGAGGAACCGCCGGATCGACGCCCTCGCGCGCGCGTGCGCGCTGCGGCAGCGGCGAGGACGAGGTCGGGAGGCACGCGCCGGGGCCTCCTGTGTATGCTTCCGATCTCCCAGGGCGATTAGCTCAGCTGGGAGAGCGCCGCCTCGACAAGGCGGAGGTCACTGGTTCGAGCCCAGTATCGCCCACTCCTCGAAAGCCCCGCAAATGCGGGGCTTTCGTCGTTCAGATGAGTGACACGATCCCCACATGTCCCGCCTGCGCCAGCGAGTACACGTACGAGCTGGGCGGGCTGCAGGTCTGCTCGATGTGCGCGCACGAGTGGTCGCCGGCAGCGGCCGGCGAGTCGCCCGCGGCGGCTGAGAAGGTCGTCAGGGACTCCGTCGGCAACCTGCTCGCCGACGGCGACACGGTGACGGTCGTCAAGACGCTGAAGGTCAAGGGCAGCTCGGCGCCGATCAAGGCCGGCACGAAGGTCCGCAACATCCGCCTCGTCGACGGCGTCGGCGACCACGACATCGACTGCAAGGTCGACGGCTTCGGCGCGATGCAGCTGAAGTCGAGCGTCGTCAAGAAGGCCTGACGCATCGCCTGCCGCGGCTGACGCGGCTGTCACCGTCGCGCTGCGCCCGGCGTGCTCGGAAGCGACAACGGGTACCGCTCCTGTGAGAGCTACCGAAGGAGGAGCGAGATGTCGACCGGAGCGATCATCGCGATCGTGGTCGCCGTCGTCGTCGTGTTGGCGATCCTGCTGGTGCTGATCCCGCGGATGCGCGCGAGCAAGGCCCGGCACAAGCTCGTCGACGAGCGTCACGACGCCGCCCGCGCCCACCGTGTCGAGGCGGAGCGCCGCGGCGCCCGTGCCGAGCTGTCCGAGCGCGAGGCCGAGCGCGACCGCGCCGAGGCGAAGCTGCACGAGACCCGCGCTGAGCTGCACGAGCAGGGTCTCGCCGACGACGAGCTGAACGATCAGCGCGGCACGCGCGACGCGCGCACCGCCCCGTCGCCACCGCCGCCCGTTGACAGCGCGACCCGCCCGACCGCCGACGATCCCGTCCGAGGCGGGAGCCAGAGCGGCGCCTAGCGCCGCTCAGCCGCGCCTGGCGAGCGTGCGCGCGAAGACGAACAGCGTCCCCGAGCTGACGATGAGCACGCCGCCGATCAGCGCCACGATCAGCTCGCCGATCGCGAAGCCGACGATCAGCAGCACGAGCCCGACGAGGACCTCGGTGATGCCGACGAGCTGAAGGATGCGCGCCCCGGGCGGGCGCGACGGTTCCGGCGTGGGATTGCCGAACGGGTCGGTGCTCATGAAGCCGAAATTCTGCACCGACCCGTCCGGTCCTGCCTCACACCCGCGTCAGCCGGCGGTCGCGGTCGTCGTCGCGCTCGTGACCGGCCGCAGCCCCGACCGCGTCCCCGTCGATCGCCTCGACCGACGGCTCGTGCGTGACGCGCGGCAGCCACTCCAGCCAGCGCGGCAGGTACCAGTTCCACTCGCCGAGCAGCTTCATCGTCGCGGGCAGCAGCACCGCTCGCACGATCGTCGCGTCGATGAAGATCGCCGCCGCCAGGCCGATGCCGAGCTGCTTGAACTCGATCGCCGACAGCGTCGCGAAGATCGAGAAGACCGCGACCATGATGATCGCCGCGCTGGTGACCGTCGAGGCGGTCGACTTGATCCCGTGCGCGACGGCGCGGTCGGTCGACATGCCGCGGTCGTACGCCTCGCGCACGCGGCTGAGGATGAACACGTGGTAGTCCATCGACAGGCCGAACAGGACCACGAACAGGAACAGCGGCAGCCATGAGGTGATCGCGCCGGTCGAGTCGAAGGCGAGCAGCGACTCGGCCCAGGTGTGCTGGAAGACGAGCACGAGCACGCCGTAGGCGGCACCGACCGACAGCAGGTTCAGCACGATCGCCTTCGTCGCGATCACCAGCGACCGGAAGGTCACCAGCAGCAGCAGGAAGGCGAGCGTCAGGACGAACGCGAAGACCCAGGGGATCCGCTCGCTCATCAGGTCGTTGAAGTCCTGCGTGCCGGCGGTCGTGCCGGTGACGGGCGTGTCAGCGCCGGCGCCGAGCTCGGCCCGCAGCTGCGGCGCCAGCTCACCTCGCAGCAGGTCGAGCGCTCTGACGGAGGCGTCGTTGGTGCCGTCGCCGTCGATCGGCAGGCTGATTCTCGCGACGTCCCCCGATCTCGACAGCTCGATCGCGATCGGCTCGTGGATCACGCCGCTGGCGAGTGCCGCTCTGCGGAAGTCGGCGAGCGCCGCCTGCGCCTGCGGCGTGTCGAGTCTCCCGGCCCCGCTGACGGCCAGCTCAGCCTCGATCTGCTGGCCGGGGAAGGCCGACTGGATGCGGTCGAACGTCTGCATCACCGGCAGCGAGCGCGGCAGCGTCTCGATCCCGGGCACGGCCGTCTTCATCCCGATCACTGGGATGCAGAGCGCCAGCAGCAGTCCGCCGGCGAGCAGCCCGGAGATGAGCGGCTTGCGCAGCACGGCGTCGATCACGGCCGACCACATCCGTGGCGTCTTGGAGACGTCGCGCTTGCGCATCAGGAACGGGATGCGGCCGCGGTCGACCTTGTCGCCGAGCTTGGAGAGCAGCGCGGGGAGGACCGTCAGCGAGGCGACGAGCGAGACGCCGACGACGAGGATCGCGCCCATGCCCATGCCCATGAAGGTCGCGTCGCCGGTGATGAACATGCCGGCCATCGCGATCATCACGGTCAGGCCGGAGATCAGCACCGCGCGGCCGGAGGTGGCGGCGGCCGCCAGCAGCGCGGCCTCCTCGCTGCGCCCGGCGGCGCGCTCCTCGCGTTCGCGGCGGAGGTAGAAGAGCGAGTAGTCGACCCCGACGGCGAGGCCGATCAGCAGGACGACCGAGCTGACACTCTCGTCGACGGCGATCACGTGCGAGCCGATCGAGACGAGCCCGAGCGTCGCCATCACGGCGGAGAGCGCGAGCAGCAGCGGGATGCCGGCGGCGACGAACGCGCCGAAGGCGAACACGAGGATGATCAGCGTGACCGGGATCGAGAGGAACTCGGCCTTCTTGAAGTCGTCCTCGAACATCTTGCCGAGCGCCTTGCCGGCGCTGGCGCCGCCGAACTGCTCGACGCGCAGCTCGGGATGGTCGGCCTGCGCCGCCTTCGTCTGCGCCAGCAGCGCCTCGACGTCGTCCTCGGCGTCGTCCTCGCCGCTTCTGAGCTTGATCTGGACGATCGCGGCGTGGCGGTCGGCGGTGATCTGCCCGGCGTTGCCGGCCGCGTAGGGCGCGCTGACCGCGGCGACCTCGGGCAGGCGCTCCATCCGTCTGACGACGTCCGCGACCGCCGCTCTGAACCGCGGGTCGTCGGCGGTCAGTCTCGGCGACTGGACGAAGACCGTCTCGCTCGCCTGCTCTGGAAAGGCGTCGTAGAGGACCTGCTCGGCGCGGCCGGACTCGCCGGTGCCGTTGTCGCGGTCGCTGACCGGTCTGGTCCCGACCATGTTGCCGGCCATGAAGGCGATCACGACGAACGCGATCCAGCCCAGCACGGCCGTCTTCCGATGTTGCGCGCTCCAACGGCCGGCGCGTGCGGCGAAGTTCTCTTTCTGCATGATGGCTCGCAACCCCTTGTGGCCTGGTGACTCGATGCTTGCGAGCAGGCTCCCAAGCGGTCGATCCAGCTCCCATGAGGACGCCCGGCGAGCGTGGGTGAGGCCAGGCCCCGAGCCGATGGTGCGGCTACCCCCAGTTGATCGGGACCGCGCTGCCCGCTTCGCGTATCCTGGCCAACCGATGAAGGCCCTCCTGCCAGATGGAACCGAGCTTCAGCTCGAAGACGGCGCCACCGGCGCCGATGCCGCCGCCGCGATCGGCGCCGGTCTCGCGCGCGCCGCGCTCGCGATCAAGGTCGACGGCGAGCCGCGCGACCTGACGGCGCCGCTGCACGACGGAGCCCGGCTGGAGATCCTCACGCAGAAGAGCGGGGAGGAGGCGCTGGAGCTGCTGCGTCACGACACCGCGCACGTGCTCGCCGCCGCCGTGATCGACCTCTTTCCGGGCGTCAAGATCTCGATCGGCCCGGCGATCGACAACGGCTTCTACTACGACTTCGAGTTTCCCGACGGCGTCACCGTCTCCGACGCCGACTTCGAGCGCATCGAGCAGCAGATGCGCAAGCACATCAAGGCCGACGAGCAGTTCACGCGCGAGGACGTGACCGTCGGCGAGGCGCTCGAGCGGTTCGTGCGCGAGGACCAGCCGTACAAGGTCGAGCTGATCGAGGACCTCGTCAAGAACGAGGACGTCAGAACGGTCTCGCTCTACACCAACGGCCCCTTCACCGACCTCTGCCGCGGCCCGCACGGCCCCGGCACGAAGCGGATCAAGGCGTTCAAGCTGCAGTCGATCGCCGGCGCCTACTGGCGCGGCGACGCCAACCGCACGATGCTGACGCGCATCTACGGCACCGCCTTCTTCTCCAAGGAGGAGCTGGCGCAGTACCTCGAGATGCTGGAGGAGGCGAAGAAGCGCGACCACCGCCGCCTCGGCAGAGAGCTGAGACTGTTCCAGTTCTCGGCCGTCTCGCCCGGCGCCGCCTTCTGGCTGCCGCGCGGGACGAAGCTGTGGAATTCGCTCGTCGCCTTCACGCGTGACATGAACGAGCCGCGCGGCTACGACGAGGTCAAGACGCCGCAGATCTACGACAGCGAGCTGTGGAAGACCTCCGGTCACTGGGGCAAGTACCGCGAGAACATGTTTCTGACGGCCGCCGAGGACCGGGAGATGGCGCTCAAGCCGATGAACTGCCCCGGCCACGCGCACCTCTTCGGCAGCCAGCGCCACTCCTACAGAGACCTGCCGATCCGCTACAGCGAGCCGGGCCTGCTGCATCGCTTCGAGCCGTCGGGGACGCTCCACGGCCTGATGCGCGTGCGGCACTTCGCGCAGGACGACGCGCACGTCTTCTGCACCGAGGAGCAGGTGCAGGACGAGGTGATCGCCTGCCTCGACCTGATCTTCGAGACGCTCGGCCGCTTCGACTTCGAGATCGACATCGAGCTGTCGACGCGGCCCGAGAACCGCGTCGGCACCGACGAGATGTGGGATCGCGCCGAGGGCAAGCTGGCCGAGGCGCTGAAGGTCAAGGGCCTCGACTACCGCCTCAACCCGGGCGACGGCGCCTTCTACGGCCCCAAGATCGACTTCCACGTGACCGACTCGATCGGCCGCTCGTGGCAGCTCGGCACCGTCCAGCTCGACTACTCGATGCCGGACCGCTTCGGGCTGACCTACGTCGGCGCCGACGACAGAGAGCACACGCCGGTGATGATCCACCGCGCCGCGATGGGCTCCTACGAGCGCTTCATCGGGATGCTGATCGAGCACTACGCGGGCGAGTTCCCGGTCTGGCTGGCGCCGGTGCAGGCGATCGTCCTGCCGATCGCCGACCGTCACCTCGACTACGCAGCCGAGGTCGTCGCGCAGCTGCGCGCCAGACGCGTGCGCGTCGAGGTCGACGAGCGCGTCGAGTCGATCGGCCGCAAGATCCGCGAGGCGGAGCTGCAGAAGATCCCGTACATGCTGATCGTCGGGGACAGAGAGCTGGAGGCCGGTGAGGTCGGTCTGCGGCGCCACAGAGAGGGCGACCTCGGCAGCCTCGCGGTCGGCGACTTCGTCGCCCGCGTGGTGGACGAGACCGAGCGACGGTCCGCATAGATGCAGCACTCTCTTTCCTGCGCCGTCGGCGACGCTATACTGCGACCCCTTGATGATCATGACCAACACGTCGCGCAACTCTTGACGCGACAGAACAAGGCCTCGTAATGCCGGTCCCTCGACGGTTTGACCGGCGCCCGCCAGAGCGGGACAACACGCGCATCAACGAACGCATCCGCGTTCCAGAGGTGCGCCTGATCGGCGAAGACGGCCAGCAGATCGGCATCCTCAAGACGCCGGACGCGCTGAGACTCGCTCAGGAACGGGATCTCGACCTCGTCGAGGTCGCCGCTGACGCGCGCCCGCCTGTCTGCCGGATCCTGGACTACTCCAAGTACAGATACGAGCAGGCGCAGAAGGTCAAGGCGGCCAAGAAGCATCAGCAGCAGATCACGATCCGGGAGATCAAGTTCCGGCCGAAGATCGCGCTGAACGACTACGAGACGAAGAAGGGGCACGTCACCCGCTTCCTCAAGCACAAGGACAAGGTCAAGATCACGATCATGTTCCGCGGGCGCGAGGTGACGCATCCCGAGCGCGGTCAGGTGCTGCTGGAGAGACTTGCGGAGGAGCTGGCCGATCTGGCGATCGTCGAGCAGCGTCCGATCCAGGACGGCCGCAACATGACGATGATGCTCGGCCCCTCGAAGGCGATCCTCGCGGAAGCCGAGAGCGGCGGCGCGAGAAAGCCGAAGGGCGACGCGCCGAAGGCCGAGGCGAGCGCCGAGGCAGCTGCCGCGGCGAGAGCTGAGGCAACGCCTGCTGCTGCGAGAGCTGAGGCCGCTCCGGCCGAGGTCGAGACCCCGGTTGCGGCGGAGGCCGACGCCCCGGCCGCGGCCGAGGCCCCTGCCGTGGCGGAAGCCGAGGCTCCGGCCCCGACGCCCGCCGAGGACGCTCCGGCCGCTGCCGAAGCCGAGGCTCCGGCCCCGGCTGCGGAGGCTCCCGCAGTGGCGGAGGCGGACGCCGCTCCGGCGGAGGCCGAGGCTCCGGTTGAGACCGAGGCGCCGGCGAGAGCCGCCGCTCCGGCGAGAAGAGCGGCGAGAGCCGCGGCCAGAGCCGATGCTCCCGCCAGAAGAGCCCCGGCCAGAAGAGCGGCCGCCAGAGCCGCCAGAAGAAGAGCCGCCGCCAGAGGCGACGAGACGCCCGCCGAGGGCGCCGCCGCCACCTCCTGACGGTCGCTTCCGGCGCCGTACGGCCGATGATCACCTCTCTGCTCGTCGCACTGGCGACCGCGCTCGGCGCGGCCGCCGGTGCTCCGAGCGCGTCGCAGACCGCAGCCGGCAGCGCGCCGGCGACGGCTGCGCGCGCCGTCGCGCCCAGCGCCAGCGCTTCGCCCGCGCGCGCCGCCGCGCC
>NZ_JAWSTH010000039.1:0-51924 GCF_033542075.1 Conexibacter stalactiti | reverse complement strand
CTCGAAGTCCTCCGCGACCACCCGCTCACGACCCGCCGCTACTACCGCCGCATCGACTACTGAGCGAGCGGGAAGTGAATCCACCCGCCATCTGCCTGATCGGCAACCTCAACCTCGACCTGATCATCCGCGGGGTGAGGGAGCTGCCGAGCTGGGGTCATGAGATCGCCGGCACGGGCCACACGACCGTCACCTCCGGCCAGGCCGGCTACGTCGGCCTGGGGCTTGCGAAGCTCGGCGTGCCGGTCGACGTGATCGCCAACGTCGGCGACGACGCGGAGGGCCGCGGCATCCTCGCCGACCTCGAAGGAGCCGGCATCGGCACGGCCGGTGTCGAGGTCGCGCCCGGCACCGTCACCGGCATCACGGTCGGGATCGTGCGGCCCGACGGCGAACGCGCCTTCGTCTCCCACTTCGCCAGCCTCGCCGACTTCGACGCGGCGCTCGTCGAGCGCCAGTGGGCGACGGCGAGGGAGGCACCGGTCGTCTGCCTCGTCGGCCTCTTCTCCGTCCCCGGGCTCGACCCCGGCGCGGCGGCGCGGATCTTCGCGCGGGCCCGCTCGGAGGGCCGCCGCACGGTGCTCGACACCGGCTGGGACCCCGACGGCTTCAGAGCGCAGACGGTCGCCGGCGTGCGCACCGCGCTGCGCCACGTCGAGATCTTCCTGCCCAACCTCGACGAGGCGACCGCGCTGACCGGCGAGCGCGACCCGCTCGCCGCCGCCCGCGCGCTGCAGGCCGACGGCCCGCGGGTCGTCGTCGTCAAGTGCGGCGCCGACGGCAGCGTCGCCGTCGACGGCGAGCAGGCCGCGACGATCAGCGCGACGAGCGTCGAGGTCGTCGACGCGGTCGGCGCCGGCGACGCCTTCGACGCCGCCTTCCTCTTCGCCCACCTCTCCGGGTGGGAGCTGCGACCGGCGCTGGCGCTCTCCAGCGCCGCCGCCGGCATCCACGTCTCGCGCGCCGGCGACCGCCACGCCTCGCTGCCGGAGGCGGTTGCCGCCGCCGCGCCGCTCGGCGTCGCGCTGCCGCCGCTGCCCCCTCAACTCGCAGCCCGCGGAGGCGGGCCCCGCTCGTGATCGACTTCCACACCCATCCCGTCCAGGTCGCCGATCTGTTCGACGACGACCCGACGCTGACGCGCGCCGTCCAGGACGTCTTCGGCCTCTGGATGTCGCCGCAACCGTTGCGCACCTACGAGCTGCACATCGAGGAGGCCGGCGCCGACAAGGCGGTCGCGGTTCCGCTCGACTGCACCACCGCGCACGGCATGACGGTCGTCTCCAACGCGCAGATCGCGCGGCTGATGGAGTTGACCGACCGCGTGATCGGCTTCGCCTCGGTCGACCCCGGCCAGGAGGGCGCGGCCGACACGCTCAAGCGCGACGTGCGGGAGTACGGCCTGCGCGGCCTCAAGCTCGACCCGGCGCTGCAGCAGTTCGACGTCGCCGACGCCGACAGGGCCTTCCCCGTCTACCAGGCGGCGGCCGAGCTGGGCATCCCGCTGCTGATCGACTGCGGCCTCAGCTGGGCGCCGAAGGGGCGCGCCGAGCTGGCGCGGCCGCTCGCGCTGGAGCCGGCGATCCACGCCTTCCCCGAGCTGCAGATCGTGATCTCGCACTTCGCCTGGCCGTGGGTCGACGAGGCGGTCGCGCTGGCGCTCAAGCACCGCAACGTCCACCTCGAGACGTCGATCCTCAACAGCGGCACGCCGCCGGAGTCGCTGCGCCTCGCGCTCGACCGCATCGGCATCGACCTGCTCGACCGCAGCCTCCACGCGCAGGTCGTCTTCGGCTCGGACTACCCGCGCGTCGACCCCAAGCGGGTCGCCGACGGCGTCCGCGGGCTGGGCCTGCGGCCGGCGCTGGAGCGCAAGGTCTTCAACGACAACGCAGTGCGCCTGCTGAGACTGGAGGGGACCGCGGCATGAGATCCCAGATCATCCGCTTCGGCATCCAGACGACCGGCGACACGAAGATGATCGACATCACCGAGCGGGTCCGCCAGATGGTCCGCGACTCCGGCGCGCAGAACGGCCAGGCGCTCGTGATGACGCTCCACACGACGACGGCGATCACCGTCAACGAGGGCCTTCCGGACCTCGAGGACGACATCGTCGAGATGCTCCAGGAGCTGGCGCCGGCGGACAGGAACTACCGTCACGCCCGCTTCCTGCACTCCGACGGGCAGATGGCCGTCAACGCGCCCTCGCACCTGCGCGGCGCGCTGCTCGGCTTCCAGTGCGCCTTCCCGATCGAGGACGGCGAGCTGGTGATGGGCGGCCGTCAGACGATCTACTTCGTCGAGCTGGACGGTCCGCTCTACCGCGAGGCGCTCGTGCAGGTGATGGCCACGTGACCGCGGGCGAGCGCACACCCCTGCTGGAGGCGCGCGGCGTCGTCAAGAGCTTCGGCCGCGTGCGCGCGCTGCGCGGCGCGAACTTCGCCGTCCACGCCGGCGAGGTGGTCGCGCTGGTCGGCGACAACGGCGCCGGCAAGTCGACGCTCGTCAAGACGCTGGCCGGCGTCCACCACCCCGACGACGGCCAGTTGCTCGTCGACGGCAGAGCGGTCGCCTTCCACTCGCCGGTCGACGCGCGCGAGCACGGCATCGAGGTCGTCTACCAGGACCTCGCGCTGGCGGCCGAGCTGCAGCCGGCGGCCAACCTCTACCTCGGTCGCGAGATCATGCGCAGAGGGCTGCTCGGCAAGCTCGGCTTCCTCGACGACCGCGAGATGAAGAAGCGCGGCGACGGCGCATTCCACGACCTCGGCGTCCGCATCCAGGACACGAACGCGTCGGTCGCGGCGATGTCCGGCGGGCAGCGCCAGGGCGTCGCGGTCGCGCGCGCGGTGATGTGGGCCAACCGCGTCGTCTTTATGGACGAGCCGACGGCGGCGCTCGGCGTCGTGCAGACGCGCAACGTCCTCGATCTGATCAAGCGCGTGCGCGAGCGCGGGATCGCGGTCGTCCTGATCAGCCACAACATGCCAGAGGTGCTCGAGGTCGCCGACCGCGTCGAGGTGCTGCGCCTCGGCCGGCGCGTCGCGCGCTTCGAGCGCGGCAACGTGACGATGGAGGAGATCGTCGGCGCGATGACCGGTGCGATCGAGCACGAGAAGGAGAAGGACGCATGACCGACGCGGCCAAGACCGAGCCGGCCGAGGCGATCGCGCTCGAGGACGACCTCGACGCCGCCCCGCCCGCTCCCTGGTGGGCGCGCCTGGTGGGCGGCTCCAGCATCTGGATCGGGATGATCCTCGTCGGGCTGATCGCGGCCTTCGCGATCGTCGAGCCGAGCACCTTCGTCTCCGTCGCCAACGCCCGCAACATCTCCACGGACGCCGCGATCCTGCTCGTGCTCGCGGTCGGGCAGACCTTCATCATCATCACCGCCGGCATCGACTTGTCGGTCGGCTCGATCCTCGTCTTCGCCGGCGTCATCTCCGCGAAGGTGATGGACGCCGTCGGCGGCGAGGGCACCGGCACGATCGTCGCGGGCCTGATCGGCGCGCTGGTCGCCGGCGGGGCGTGGGGGCTGCTGAACGGCTTCCTCGTCGCGAAGGCCAACATCACGCCGCTGATCGTCACGCTCGGCACCTTCGGGATGGCGCTCGGCGCCGCGCTCGTGATCACCGGCGGGATCGACGAGCGCGACGTGCCCTATGACCTGATCGACTCGGTCGGCACCGGCCGCCTGTTCGGCGAGATCCCGTGGCTGGTCGTGATCGCGCTCGCCGTCGCCGCCGTCTTCGGCGTGCTGCTGGCGAAGACGCGCTTCGGCCGCTTCACGCTCGCGGTCGGCTCCAACAAGGAGGCGGCGCGGCGGGCCGGCATCAACGTCGACCGCCACCTGATGAAGGTCTACACGCTCGGCGGCACGCTCGCCGGCCTCGCCGGCTTCCTCTCGCTCGCGCGCTTCGGCACGACGACGATCGGCGGCCACGCGACCGACAACCTGCAGTCGATCACGGCCGTCGTGATCGGCGGCACGAGCCTCTTCGGCGGCATCGGCAGCATCCTCGGGACCGTCTTCGGCGTCTTCATCCCGGCGGTGCTCCAGAACGGCTTCGTGATCACCGGCGTGCAGCCGTTCTGGCAGCAGATCGCCGTCGGCGCGGTGCTGATCGCCGCCGTCTACCTCGACCAGCTGCGGCGCAGCCGCAACCGCTGAGTCCTGCTCGTCGACCAACCCAGAAGGATCGGAGAGAGAGTGCATCTGTCACGTACCCGGCGGCACCTGGTGGGCCGCGCATCGGTCGCGTTGCTGGCGACCGCGGCGACGCTGGCGCTGGCCGCCTGCGGCAGCAGCGACGACGACACCGGCAGCACGACCGCGAGCGCGGGCGGCGGCGCAGGCGAGCGCAAGGTGACGCTCGTGACGGGCGTCAAGGGCGACGAGTTCTACATCACGATGGCGTGCGGGGCGCAGAGCGAGGCCGACAGACTCGGCGTCCAGCTCGACGTCCAGTCGCCGGACGAGTTCGACCCCTCCAAGCAGACGCCGATCGTCAACGCGGTCGCCGCCTCCAAGCCCGACGCGCTGCTGATCGCGCCGACCGACCAGGCCGCGCTCTACGCGCCGATCAAGCAGATCGCCGACGCCGGCACGAAGGTCGTGCTCGTCGACACGACGCTGGAGAACGCCGACGTCGCCGTCTCGCAGATCGCGACCGACAACTACGAGGGCGGCAAGGCGGCGGCGAGAGCGCTCGCCGACCTGATCGGCGGCAGCGGCAAGGTGCTGCTGCTCGGTTTCAGAGCGGGCGTCTCGACCGACGACCTGCGCAGCAGAGGCTTCAGAGACGGCGCCGAGGAGCTGGGCCTGGAGCTGGTCGGCACCGAGTACAGCGACAACAAGCCGGAGAAGGCGGCCTCGATCGTGAAGGCGGCGCTGGCGCGCGACCCCGAGCTGAAGGGCGTCTTCGCGACGAACTCGTTCGCCTCCGAGGGCGCGGCGACCGGCCTGCGCGAGGCCGACGCGCAGGACAAGGTCAAGATCGTCGGCTTCGATGCCGGCCCGATCCAGGTCGAGCAGCTCGAGCAGGGGCTCGTGCAGGCGCTGATCGCGCAGCAGTCGGCCGAGATCGGCCGGCTCGGCGTGCAACAGGCGGTCGCCGCGCTCGACGGCAGAACGGTGCAGGAGAGAATCGGCACCGGCTCGACGACGATCACGCAGGAGAACATCGATTCGCCGGAGAGCAGAGCGGCGATGGACAAGCGGACGTGCTGAGCGCCGTCGCGCCAGCGAGCATGAGCGCTCGCTGGCGCGACAGCCTGCGTTCGCGCCAAACCCCTGACATAAGATGTCCGGCATGAGCATCGAGACGCGTGACCGCCGCTCGGTCGTCGTTCAGCTGCGCGACGCGTTGCGCGAGCTGATCGAATCGATGGAGCCGGGCGAGCGGCTGCCGTCGGAGAACGAGCTGGTCGCGCGCTTCGGCGTCGCGCGCGGGACGATCCGCGAATCGCTGAAGCTGATCGAGCAGGACGGTCTCGTCGACGTGCAGCACGGGCGCGGCCGTTTCGTCTCGGCCGTCGCCGACCTCGGCGTCAACCGCCCGATCACGAACTTCGAAGGCGTCACCGAGATGCTGAAGGCGCTCGGCTTCGCGCCGAGAACGAGGTTGCTGTTGGCCGAGCGGGTCGGCGCCGACGAGGACGAGGCGGCGGCGCTCGGGATCGCGCCGGGCGACGAGGTCGTGCGGCTGGCGCGCCTGCGCACGAACAAGCGGCAGCCGCTGGTGCTGTCGATCAACGCCTTTCGCGCTGAGCTGCTGGGCGAGGAGACCGTCGCCCAGCAGGACTTCTCCGGCTCGCTGCACGTCTGGCTGAGCGCGCGCGGCGCCGAGCCGATCTCCTCGGCGGCGAGATTTCAGGCCGTGCCGCTGCCCGGCGACTACGCCGAGGTCGTCGGCGAGCCGGCCGCCTCCGGCGCCTGGCTGCTGACCTCCGAGCGCTGCTTCGACGCGAGCGGCAACGTGGTGCTGTTCTCCCGTGACTACCACCGCGGCGACGTCTTCAGCTTCCACGTCGTCCGCCGCCGCGCGGACTGAGCGCCGGCGCGGCGGGCGCGCCGGGGTCCCGTCAGCGCGCCAGCGGCGCGTACGTGTCCGGCCGGCGCGTGGTGAGGAAGGGGAAGAGCGCCAGCCAGTCGGGGCCCTGCGTCAGGTCGAGGTCGGCGACGAGCACGGCCGGCTCCTGGCGCGGGGCCTGCACGAGGATGCGGCCGTACGGATCGCTGACGAAGCTCGACCCGTAGAAGGTCAGCGGCTCCTCGTGGCCGATGCGGTTGACGGCGATCATGAAGGTGCCGTTGGTGATGCCGTTGGCGACGATCACCTTCTCCCACTGCGGCTGGGTGTCGAAGCCGGGATGGTCGGGCTCGGAGCCGATCGCGGTCGGGTAGACGATCGCCTCGGCGCCGCCGAGCGCGTAGGCGCGCGCCAGCTCGGGGAACCACTGGTCCCAGCAGGTCGGGAAGCCGAACTTCGCGCCCGGCAGCTCGATCACCGGGTACGGATCGCCGTCGCCGGCGGCCGGCCCGGCACGGAAGTATCTGTCCTCGTAGTAGCCGGCCGTGATCGGGATGTGCAGCTTGCGCGTGCGGCTGACGAGCGTCCCGTCGGGGGCGACGACGATCGCGGTGTTGTAGCCGAGGCCGTCCGGTCCGCCCGGGCCGTCGGCGGCCTCGAACAGCGACGCGTGCACGTGGACGTCATGCTCCGCGGCGGCCGCGCGCGCGAAGGTGATCGTCGGGCCGTCTTCGAGCGGTTCGGGCGCGGCGCCGGCCGCGGCCGGGCCGTCGGGCGTGATCGCGAAGTAGGGGGAGAGTGTCAGCTCCTGCAGGCAGACGAGCGTCGCGCCCTCGCGGGCGGCGAGCCCAATGCCCTCGCTCAGCGCGGCGGTGTGCGCGTCGGCGTCAGGGTTCCAGCGCTGCTGCACGGCGCCGATCCGGAACGGCGCCCGCGGGCCCGCTCCCCCCTCGCCCTCCGCCAGCGACACGGGCGGGGTCGTGTTGACGATCAGCTCGTAGTCGCTCATGCGGCGCTCTCCGGGACAGCAGGGACTTGTTGGGTGATGCAGTGGACGCCGCCGCCGCCGAGCGCGAGCGTGCGGCCGGGGACGCCGACGACCTCGCGGCCGGGCAGCAGCGCGCGCAGCCGCGTCAGCGCCTCGTCGTCCATGTCGTGGTCGAGCTGCGCCAGCGGCACGACCGCGCCGCCGTTGCAGAGGTAGAAGTTCATGTACGGGATCGCGACGGCGTCGCCCTCCTCGCGGCGTGTGCGCGGCAGCAGCGTGAGGTCTATGACGTCGAGGCCGGCGTCGCGCAGCCGCCGCCTGTTCTCGGCAGCGTTGGCGTAGTTGGGGTCGTCGTGGTCCTCGACGGTCTGCAGCAGCACCCTGCCGGGCGCGACGAACGCGGCGATGTTGTCGACGTGGCCGTCGGTGTCGGCGTCCTCGACGAGACCCTGGCCGAGCCACACGATCCGCTCGGCGCCGAGCTGCAGGCGGAGCTCCTCCTCGATCTCCGGCCGCTCCAGCAGCGCGTTGCGGTTGGGGTTGAGCAGGCACTGCTCGGTCGTCACGAGCGTGCCCTCGCCGTCGACCGCGATCGAGCCGCCTTCGAGCACGAGCGGCGAGCCGAAGCGCTCGATGCCGAGGTGCGCGAGCAGCCGCTGCGCGACCGCCGCGTCGTTGTCGTAGGGGGTGAACGCCTCGCCCCAGGCGTTGAAGCGGAAGTCGATCCCGGCGCGCGCGCCGTCGACGCCGGTGACGACGAGCGGACCGGAGTCGCGCAGCCACGAGTCGTCGATCGGCAGCTCGACGACCTCGACGTTCTCGGCCGGGACGCGTCTGCGCGCGTCGGCCGCGTGGGCGGGGTCGGCGACGAGCGTGACCGGCTCGAAGGCGGCGACGGCGGCGACCGTCTGCACGTGCGCCTCGCGCGCCTCCTCGATCGTCGTTCCGCGCCATGCCGCCTCTCGCGCCGGCCATGCGATCAACGTTCGCTCGTGGGGCGCCCATTCGGCCGGCATCCGCAGGCCGGCGGCGCGCGTCGTCGTGCTCATGAAGCGCAGCCTAGCGCCCGGCGCAAGCTGATGTCAACGCGTTGACAACGCGTTGACACGATAGGGTGGCGCACGATGGCCGAAGGTGACAGAAGCGCGCCTGCGGGCGGCGGTGCGCAGCGAGCTGCGGAAGCGCCCGCGCGCGGCGGCCGCCGTGTCCGCCTCGACCGGGACGCGATCGTCGTCGCCGCCGAGCGCGTCGTCTCGGCGGAGGGGCTCGACGCGCTCTCGATGCGTCGCATCGGCGCCGAGCTGGGCGCCGACCCGACCGCGCTCTACCGCCACTTCCGCAACAAAGAGGAGCTGCTCGTCGAGCTGGCCGGCCGCAGCTTCGCCGAGGCGCCCGCGCTCGACCCCGCCGACGACTGGCGCGTGCGCCTGCGGGCCGAGCTGCGCCACGAGCTGGAGCGCTACCGCGTCCACCCCGAGCTGGCGACGCTGATCGCCCGCCAGCCCGACGACGAGCCGCGCCTCGTGCGCATGAACGAGCGCCTGCTGGCGATCCTCGCCGACGCCGGCCTGTCGCCGGCCGACGCCGCCCGCCTCTTCCACGTGATCGAGAACTTCGTCGTCGGCTCCGGTCTCTACGCGACGCTGCTGGAGCACGCGCCCGACCCGCGCGTCGCCGACCGCGCCGCGATGCGCCGCGTCTACGCCGGGCTCGACGGCGAGACGCTGCCGCACGCCGCCGCCGCCGCGCCGCACCTCTTCCCGCCGCAGCGGGAGATCTTCGAGGCGGGCGTCGACCTGCTGGTCGCGGCGATCGAGCGCGCTGCGGCTCAATAGCGCACTTCACAAGTGGGCACCATCGCACGTTTCTCCGGACGGATGGTTGAGTGTGTGCGCGCCCACTCTTCCTGCGTAACAGTGTTCGGGGCGTCAAGCGCGAACGCTCATGACCGATCATCCTGTCATCGCTGTCGCGGTCCGACATCCGGGGCTTCCCGCCCACGCGCTCCATCGCGTGCTGCTCGCCGCCACCGTCGCAGGTCTCGCCGCGCTGGTCGCGCACGCGCTGCTGCCCGACGACGGCGAGGTGGCGCACATCCTCTTCGACCACGCGCTCTACCTCTCGCTGGAGCTTGCCGGCGTGCTCGCCTGTGTCGCGCGCGCGGTCCTCGTGGCTCAGCGCCGCGTCGCCTGGGGACTGATCGCCGCGGCCGCGGGCTGCTGGCTGGCCGGCGACGTGGTCTGGACCTTCAACGAGCAGGCGCCCCACTACCCCGACGTCGCCGACGTCTTCTACCTCGCCTGGTATCCGCTCGCGGCCGCCGGGATCGTCGTGCTGCTGACCGGCCGCCGCGACGGCGAGGCGGCGCGGCTGTGGCTGGATGGTCTGATCGGCGGACTCGCACTCGCGGCGCTCGCGACCGCGGTGCTGTGGGACGAGCTGGTCAGCGCCAACGGCGCCGAGGCGACGAAGACCGCGGTCGAGCTCGCCTACCCGATCGGTGACATCGCGCTCGTCGGCCTCGTGCTGACCGCCTTCGCGACGCAGGGATGGCGGCCGAGCCGCGGCTGGCTGCTGCTCGGCGCCGGCGCGGTCACGGTCTCGATCGCCGACACCGCCTACCTCGTGGCGGTCGCCACGGGCGGCTATCGCGAGGGCTCGCTGATCTCGGTCCTGTGGCCGGCGGCGCTGCTCTGCTGCGGCTGGGCCGCCTGGCAGTCCTGGCCGCGGCCCGACCCCCAGCTGATGCTCAGACGCGAGCTGTTCCTCTTCCCCGCCTGTTTCGCGCTGGTGGCGCTCGGCATCACCTTCTACGGGCAGCTGCGGGAGATCCCGCTCGCCGCCTCGCTGCTGGCGCTCGCGGCGATGGTCGTCGCGGTGGGTCGCGCGAGCGCGAACTACAGAGTGCACATGCGGCTGCTCGCGCTCTCCCAGCAGGAGGCCCGCACCGACGGCCTGACCGGTCTCGCCAACCGCCGTGCGCTGATCGACGACCTCGTCGCCGCGCTGGCCGACGGCGCCGCCAGCAGCCCGCGCACGCTCGCCTTCTTCGACCTCGACGGCTTCAAGCGCTACAACGACGGCTTCGGCCACGTCGCCGGCGACATGCTGCTGCGCCGGCTGGCAGTCGCGCTCCGCGGCGCGGTCGGCGCGCAGGGGACGGCCTATCGGCTCGGCGGCGACGAGTTCTGCGCGCTGCTCGACGGCACGCACGCTCCCGACGGCCCGCTGCTGCGGCGCTGCCGCGACGCGCTCTCCGAGCACGGCGAGGGCTTCGAGGTGACGACCTCCTTCGGCGTCGCGCTGCTGCCGAGCGAGGCCGGCGACGCGGAGCGGGCGCTCGGCGTCGCGGACGAGCGCATGTACGCGCAGAAGGACGGCCGCCGCCCGGCCAGCCGCAGGCAGACCGCCGACGTGCTGATGGCGGTGCTGCGCGAGCGCGAGCCGGAGCTGCGCGACCACTCCGACGGCGTCACCGAGCTGTCGCTCGCGGTCGCCAGGCGGCTCGGCCTCGCGGGCGAGCGGCTCGACGAGGTCGCGCGCGCCGCCGAGCTGCACGACATCGGCAAGATCGCCGTGCCGGAGGTCGTCCTGCACAAGCCCGGCCCGCTCGACGACGACGAGTGGCGCCTGATGCGCCAGCACACCGTGATCGGCGACCGGATCCTGTCGGCGTCACCGGCGATGCGGCAGGTCGCGCTGCTGGTGCGCGCCAGCCACGAGCGCTGGGACGGCGGCGGCTACCCCGACGGCCTCGCCGGCGAGGCGATACCGCTGGGGGCGCGGATCGTCGCCGTCTGCGACGCCTACAGCGCGATGACGAGCGAGCGTCCGTACCAGGTGCCGCTGGCGCACGAGGCGGCGGTCGCGGAGCTGCGTCGCTGCGCCGGCGCGCAGTTCGACCCGCGCGTCGTCGACGCCTTCTGCGCCGTCACCTTCTGCGCGGTCGCGGGACCGTGCCCGGCCGCCGGCACGGTGCGCGCGGCCGGCTCGCGTCACGCAGCCTGACGCACGGCCTCGATCTCGGGCGCCGGGAAGCCGGCGGCGATCAACGTCGCGCTCCACGCGGCGGCGTCGACCGGGCCGCTGTGCAGCACGCGCAGCGTGTCGGAATGGAGCGTCAGCAGCACGTCGCGGACATCGCGGTGGGCGAACAGCGCCCACCGTATCTGCGCGTGGTGGGCGGCTGCGGCGAAGGTGGGGAAGTTGAGATCACTTGACTGCACGGCCGGCTCCTTGCGGGCAGGGGGCATCGGAGATGCGAGGCAGTCATGACCTCTGGGGCGCCGATCGTGAGCGCCGCCGTTTCTGAACGTAGCAGTCCGCTTGGCGTCGCGGCGCCGGTCAGCGGCGCGACCTGGAAAACGGAGCGAGATGAGATACCATCGGCAAAGGACCAAGGCGATGCGATTCCATCCCATCACCTCAGAACGCCCGGGGCTGCCACCTCGGGCGTTCGTCGTGAAGGAGGGCTCCGGATCGCTGCCACGACCCGGAGCCGTCGCTGCTCATCTCGTTATCCAGAGGATCACGAGCAGCAGCAACAGGACCAATACGAGCTGTTCCATCTCCATCACCTCCTTTCTCGGGGCTGCCGCCCCGGCCGAGGTTGGAGCCTCGGCAGTTCTGGAGGGGATGAGGCTGGCTCGTCGTGATCCTGGAGTGATTAAATCACTGAAGCAGGTGTGATGGCGTGTCGGTCGCCGCTCACGCCGGTCCCAGCGGCGAGCCGGCGAAGAAGAAGAACCAGACGTTGAACAGCAGCGCGCAGACGGCGACGCTGCAGACCGAGATCTGCTCGACGACGCGGAAGGCGGCGTCGCCGGGGCGCTCGCCGCGCAGGCTGCGCAGCCATGGCGCCGAGGTGCGGGGGCCGTCGACGTGGCCGGCGGCGCGCTCGTACGCCGCGTTGATCCGCGCCAGCAGCGCGACCAGCAGACCGACACAGACGGCGAGCACGATCACCACGAGCACGACTGAGCCCATGTTCAGCCGCGTGCTGCCGGTCGTCCGCGAGCCGACCCACAGCGCCAGCAGCGGCGCGCCGGTCCAGATGTTGACCGACACGACCACGGCCGCGAGCGCCAGCGCGAGTCGCTGAAGGCGATGGGGATGGGCGTCGGCTGCCGCGGCAGGGGGCATGAAGCGATCCTACCCTGAGCACCACTATCTGGTTGATCGAACTGACGCCGCACTCCTCCGTAGTTCCCCGGAGCGATCCGCGCGCTTGCACCGATGGCGGGCGGGCAGGGCGCGCGTAGCGTGGGCGCATGCTCAAGTGGCCGACCTCCTCCAGCCGGCGCGTCGTGATCGCGGGCGGCGGCGTCGCCGCCGTCGAGACGCTGCTGGCACTGCGCGCGCTGCCGCGCGGCGCGACCTTCGACGTGACCGTGATCGCCCCCGGCGACGAGCTGGTCTACAAGCCGCTGGCGGTGACCGAGCCGTTCGGGCAGGCGCCCGAGCGGCGCTACCGGCTCGACGAGATCTGCGACGACCTCGACGCGACGCTCGTGCGCGGGCTGCTGCGCGGGGTCGACGGCGGCCGCCGCGTCGCGCAGACCGCCGACGGTCGCGCGCTCCCCTACGACGCGCTCGTCGTCGCGACCGGAGCGATCTCGCACGAGGCGCTGCCGGGCGCCGTCACCTTCTTCGGCGGCGGCGAGAGCGACGACTTCTCCTGGATCGTGCGCGAGCTGGAGACGGGCATCACGCGCTCGATCGCCTTCGTCGTGCCGACCGGCGGCTGCTGGCCGCTGCCGCTGTATGAGCTGGCGCTGATGACCGCCGAGCGGGCCGCGGAGGTCGCCGCCGTCGACCTCGCGCTCACGCTCGTCACGCCCGAGGAGGAGCCGCTGGCCGCCTTCCACGGCGCCGGCAGCGACGCCGTCGGGCAGTTGCTCGCCGATGCCGGGATCACCTTCGCGGGCGCGACCCGCGCGCACGACTACGACGGCCGCACGCTCGCGCTCTCGTCGCTGGAGACAGAGGACGACCGCCGCATCGCGATCGACCGCGTCGTCGCGCTGCCGGCGCTGCGCGGCCCGGCGATCGAGGGGTTGCCGCTCGACCGCAGCGGCTTCGTGCGCGTCGACAACCACTGCGCCGTGCGCGGCCTCGACGACGTCTACGCGATCGGCGACGCGACGACGTTCCCGCTCAAGCAGGGCGGCGTCGCCACGCAGCAGGCCGACGCGGTCGCGGCGGCGATCGGCGGCCGCTCGGCCGAGCTGCGCCCGCACCTGCGCGCGATGCTGCTGACCGGCGGCGAGCCGCTCTACCTCTCAGCGACCGTCGTCGGCGGCGTCGGCGTCTCCTCCAGCGTCTCGCACAGCTGCCCGTGGTGGCCGCCGCACAAGATCGCCGCGCGCCACCTCGCGCCCTACCTCGCCGACCGCCAGGCGGCGGCGGTGGCTTAGTCCCGCCTCGCCGGCAGCGACGCCCGCACCGTCGTGCCGGCGCCGGCGCTCGACTCGACCGCGAGGCGGCCGCCGGCGAGCGTGACGCGCTCGCGCATCCCCAGCAGGCCGAAGCCGTCGCTGCCCGCCGCCGGGTCGAAGCCGCAGCCGTCGTCGGCGACGGTCACGTCGATCGTGCCGTCGGCCTCGCGCAGCGTCACCTCGACGCGGCTGGCGTCGGCGTGCTTGACGACGTTCGTCAGCGCCTCCTGGACGAGCCGGTAGAGCGTGTCCTCGACCGCTGCCGCCGGGCGCGCCTCGGCGCGGCCCGACTCGTGCGCGAGGTCGACGTCGAGCGCGACGTCGAGGCCGGAGGTCGCGGCGATCCGCTCAGCCAGCGCCTCCAGCGCCGACTGCGTCCCGAAGACGTCGAGCGCGGCCGGGCGCAGGTCGGTGATCAGCCGTCGCAGGCCGGCGATCTCGGTGTCGATCTGCTCCAGCGCCGTCTCGATCGTCGCCTGCACGACCGGCAGCTCTCTGGCGCGGCGCGCGCCGGCCAGCAGCACCTTGAGCCCGGCCAGCTCCTGCAGCGTCTCGTCGTGCAGCTCGCGCGCCCACCGCTGGCGCTCGCGCTCGCTCGCCTCGATCGAGCGCCGCAGCCCCTCGCTGGCGACCGTCTGCGCGGTCGCGACCGCCGTCGCCGCGCTCGCCGCGAAGCTCTCCAGCAGCAGCTCGTCCTCGTGCGTGAAGGCCGCGCCGTCGCCGCCGCGGTCGAAGGCGCACAGCACGCCGAGCGGGCGGCCGCGGAAGACGAGCGGGACGAACAGGCCGGTCGAGGCGTCGACCTGCTCGGCGAGCGCGAAGCGCAGCTCGGCGCGCACGTCGGTCAGCCGTTCGACGCGCCGCTCGCGCATCACGGTGCCGCTGACCGAGCCCTCGACCGGCACGCGCACGCCCAGCAGCCCGTCGCCGACCTCTCCGGCGAGCGCGGTCACGTGCAGCTCGGGCCCCTCGCGCAGCAGGATCAGCACCCCGCGCGCCTCGACCAGCGCCCGCGCCCGCTTGGCGATCAGCTCCAGCACGCGCTCGAGGTCGGTCTCGCCGCCGACCGCGCGCGCGATCGCGGTCGTCGCCTCCAGCGCCCGCACCGCCTGCTCCAGCTCGTGGCGACGGCGCAGCTCGCCGTCGTAGGAGCGCGCGTTGGCGATCGCGACCGACGCCCAGCCGGCGAGCAGCACGATCGCCTCCTCGTCGTCGGCGTCGAACGGCTCGCCGTCCTCCTTCTCGGTCAGGTAGAGGTTGCCGTACGCCTTGCCGCGCACGATCACCGGCACGCCGAGGAACGTCCGCATGCGCGGATGGGCGTCGGGAAAGCCGTAGGAGCGCACGTGCTCGCCGACGTCGTCGAGCCGCAGCGGTCTGGGATCGCTGATCAGCACGCCGAGCACGCCGCGGCCGCGCGGCAGGTCACCGATCGCGGCATGCGCGGCAGGGTCGATCCCGACCGTCAGGAAGCGCTCCAGCTCGCGCCGCTGCTCGTCGAGGATCCCGAGCGCGGCGTATCTGGCGCCGGTCAGCGCGCGCGCCTCTTCCAGCACGCGCCTCAGCAGCGTCTCCAGCTCCAGCTCGGAGACGACCGAGCGTCCGACTTCGAGGATCCGTCGCAGGCGCTTCTCGTCGAGCATCGGCGGCGGACTCTATGCCTCCGTGACGTCGACCAGCACCTTGCCCACGGTCCCCGCCTCGACCGCCGCGTGCGCGGCCGCCGTCTCCGACAGCGGGAAGCGCGTCAGCGGCAGGCCGGCGTCGGCGCCGACCGGCAGCGCGCCGTCGGCGACCGCCGCCGCGACCGCTTCGACGGCGTCGCGCTTCTGCTCCGGCGTCGTCGTGTAGGTGAGCACGAACTGGAAGCGGGCGTTGGTCATCATGTTCGGCCGGATCGGGACCGCGACGTCGTCGGTGCTGCCGTCGTCGGCGTAGATCGCGACGGTGCCGCCCGGCGCCAGCAGGCGCGTGTCGAGCGCGACGTTGGCGGCCGGGTTGACCTCGACGACGATCTGCACGCCGTCGGGCGCCAGCTCGCGCACGGCCGCGACGACGTCCTGCTCGCGGTAGTTGACGACGTGGTCGACCCCGGCCGCGCGCACGAGCTGCGCCTTCGCCGCGCTGCTGATCGTCGTGATCACGGTCGCGCCGGCCCACTTCGCCAGCTGGATCGCGGCGTGGCCGACGGCGCCGGCGCCGCCGGCGACGAGCACGGTCGTCCCGGCGAGCGCGCCGGGCGCCAGCCGCGCCGGGCCGCCCTCGCGCGCGGTCAGCGTGCGGTGGGCGGTCAGCGCCGGGATCCCGAGCGAGGCGCCGACGTCGAAGGAGGCGGCGGCGGGGAGGGCGACGACCTGCGCCTCTGGCAGCACGACCTGCTCCTGCGCGGTGCCGTCGGCGCGCTGCCAGGCGGCGTCCCAGACCCACACGCGGTCGCCGGGGGAGAGCGCGGTGACGTCGTCGCCGACGGCGTCGACGACGCCGGCGCCGTCCTGGTTGGGGACCTGCGGCCGTGGCAGCGCTCTGCCGCCGACGCCGCTGCCGGCGCGCGCCTTCCAGTCGGTCGGGTTGACGCCCGAGACGACGATCCGCACGCGGACCTCGCCGGGGCCGGGGTTGGGCAGCTCGCGCTCGACGGTTTCGAGCACTTCCGGCCCGCCCGTGCGCGTGTAGACGATCGCCTTCATGGGCCGGAGTCTGCCCGCTCGACTACACGCCCGCACGCAGGCCGGCGAGCAGCAGCGCGAGGTAGCGCTCGGGCGGTCGCCCGACGTCGGGCGTCGAGCCGGCGCCGAGCATGCGGAAGGCGATCACGAGGTCGACGGCGTCGAGCCCGTCGTGCAGCTCGCCGGTCGCGTGCGCGCGCTGCACCAGCGGCGTCAGCAGCTCCACCATCCGCGCGCGCATCCGCTGGCGGATCTCAGGGTCAGGCGGGTGCTGCGCGAGCGCCTCGACGAAGCCGCGGTTGAGCTGGAGCTGCTCGAGCGAGGCGTGCAGGAAGCGCGACAGCTCGTCGCCGCTGGCGCTGCCCGCGAGCACCTCGTCGCGGACCCGCTCGGTCTCGCGCAGCAGCTCGGTCGAGACGGCGACGACGAGGTCGCCCTTCGTCGGGAAGTGGCGGTAGAGCGTCGCGATCCCGACCTGCGCGCGGCGCGCGATCTCGTCGACGCCGACCTGCAGCCCCTGCTCGCGGAAGGCCTGCGTGGCGACGGCGATCAGGTGGGCGCGGTTGCGCAGCGCGTCACGGCGTGGGGCGCGGGTCGACATCCCGCAAACATACCGGAGGGCTTCCTCCGTTTGGTGCTAGCGTGTGGTGCCTCGATACCGGAGGGGTCCCTCCGGTAAGGCCCTCGGACCCACCTCCTCTCGATGACCCAATCCGCACCACGGCAGCACCACCAGACGACGCTCGCGATCCTCGCGATCGGCGCGCTCGCCTTCGCGCTGGCGCAGACGACCGTGATCCCCGCGCTCGGCGACATGCAGCACGAGCTGGGCGTCTCCTCCAGCGACGTGACCTGGCTGGTGACCGCCTACTTCCTCGTCGCCTCGATCGCGACGCCGATCTTCGGCCGCCTCGGCGACATGTTCGGCAAGGAGCGCTACCTCGCCGTCTCGCTCGCCCTCTTCGCGATCGGCTCCGTCGTCTGCGCGCTCTCCGACTCGCTCGCGCTGATGATCGTCGGCCGCGGCCTGCAGGGGATGGGCGGCGGCGTCTTCCCGCTCTCCTTCGGCATCGTGCGCGACGAGTTCCCGCGCGAGCGCGTCCCCAGCGGCATCGCGCTGCTCGGCGCCGTCGCCGGCATCGGCGGCGCGATCGGCCTGCCGCTCGGCGGCCTGCTCGCCGACCAGGTCAGCTTCCACTGGATCTTCTGGCTCGCCGCCGCGATGGGCGTCGGCTCGGCGATCGCCGTCGTCAAGTTCGTGCCCGAGTCGCCGGTGCGCACGCCCGGCACGCTCGACCTCGCCGGCGCGGGCATCCTCGCCGTCGGCCTCTCCGCCGTCCTGATCGCGATCTCGCGCGCCAACGACTGGGGCTGGGGCTCGACCAAGACGCTCGGCCTGATCGCCGCCGGCCTCGTCGTGCTCGTCCTCTTCGTGCTGTTCGAGCGCCGCCACCCGGCGCCGCTGATCAACATGAGAACGATGGCGCGGCGGCCGGTGCTGACGACCAACCTCGCGACGCTGCTCGTCGGCTTCGGCCTCTTCGGCACCTTCGTGCTCGTCCCGCAGTTGGCGCAGCTGCCCGACGCGACCGGCTACGGCTTCGGCCTCAACGCGACCGTCGCCGGCCTGCTGATGGCGCCGGGCGGGATCATGATGCTGTTCGTCGCGCCGCTGGTCGGCCGCATCGGCGAGCGCAGCGGCTCGAAGATGCCGCTCGTCGTCGGCTGCCTCGTCGCGGCCGGCGGCCTCGTCGGGATGGCCTTCGCCCACTCCAGCATCGCGCTCGTGATCCTCTGGGTCTGCATCCTCAACGGCGGCGTCGGCGCCGCCTTCGCCGCACTGCCGAACCTGATCGTGCAGGCGGTCGACGCGCACGAGACCGGCGAGGCGACCGGCGTCAACACGATCATGCGCAACGTCGGCGCCTCGATCGGCTCGCAGGTCGCCGCGTCGATCGTCGCCGGCCATCTGCTCAGCAGCGGCCTCCCCGAGGATGAGGGCTTCAAGCTCGCCTTCCTGATGGGCGCGGCCGGCGGCCTCGCCGCCGGGCTGATCGCGCTGCTGATACCGGCGCGGCGGGCCTTCAAGGCGCGGCCGAGCGGGCAGGCAGCGGCGGTGGCGGACGGAATTCCCGTGCGCTGAGCGCTCAGCGCGTGTAGCGTCCCGCCGCATGAGCGAGACGCCCGCAGCGCCGCCGCCGGAGCCGGCGCCCGCCCCGGCGCTGAGCGGCGGCGCCTACCTGCGCCTCGTCGGGCTCGGCGCGCTGATCGGGATCCCGGCCGCGCTCGTCGCGGTCGGCTTCCTCGCGCTCGTCCACCAGCTGGAGGAGTGGCTGTGGACCGACCTGCCCGACGCGCTCGGCCACAGCGCGCCGCCGTGGTACCTCGTGATCGTGCTGCCCGTGCTCGGCGCGCTGGTCGTGATCGCCGCCCGCCGCTTCCTGCCCGGCGACGGCGGTCACTCGCCGCTGAAGGGGCTCGACCCACGGCCGACGCCGGCGGTGTACGGGCCCGGCGTCGTGCTGGCGGCGCTCGGCACGCTGCCGTTCGGCGCCGTGCTCGGCCCGGAGGCTCCGCTGATCGCGCTCGGCTCGGTCGTCGGGCTTGCTGTGACGGGCTGGATCAGACTGGGCGACGAGGAGAGAACGGTCGTCGCGACCGCCGGCTCGTTCGCCGCCGTGGCGGCGCTCTTCGGCGGCCCGCTGGTCGCGGGCGTGCTGCTCGTCGAGGCCGGCATCTCGCGCGGCAGAGCGCTGATCGCGGCGCTGCTGCCGGGCCTCGTGGCGGCCGGGATCGGCTACACGATCTTCATCGGGATCGGCGACTGGGGCGGCCTGAAGGCGCAGCAGCTGACGATCCCGGACCTGCCGCTCTACGACGACATCCACCTGCCGGACCTGCTGATCGCGATCGCGATCGGGGTGCTCGCCGCGCTCGCGATGGGCGTCGTGCGGGCGATCGGCGGGGCGGTCGCCGCGAAGGAGCGCCGCCTCGGCATGGCCGGGCTGCTGCTGGCCGGCGGGCTCGCCGTCGGCCTGACCGCGCAGATCGCGGTCTGGTGCGGCGCGCCCTCCGATGCCGACGTGCTCTTCTCCGGCCAGACGACCGTTGCGACGATCACCTCCGAGAACTCGTTCGGGATCGTCGTGCTGCTGATCGCGGCGAAGGCGCTGGCCTACGCGATCTGCCTCGGCTGCGGCTTCCGCGGCGGCCCCGTCTTCCCGGCGATCTTCCTCGGCGTCGCGCTCGGCACGCTCGGCGTGATCGTCTTCGACCTGTCGCCGACGGTCGCGGTCGCGGCCGGCGCGGCCGCCGGGATGGCGGCGGCGACGCGGCTGCTGTTCGCCTCGCTGCTGCTGGGGACGCTGCTGGCCGGGACACAGGGGCTCGACGCCGCACCGGCCGCGGTGCTGGCCGTCTCGGCGGCGTGGATCGTCACCGCCGCGCTCGACAGACGGGCCGCCGCGAGAGCGGCCGCCGGCACCGCCGCCGTCATCGCGCCGGCCGGCTCAGCGCCGGCCTCCTGACCGCCGGGCGGCGATCCCTCATCGCGCCGGCCGCGTGACCGCCGGGCGGCGATCGGCGGCGAACAGCGGCATGCCGGCCGGCTCCGCCGCGTCCAGCTCGGCCAGCAGCAGCGCGACGCCGATCTCGCCCTTGTAGAGGCTGTCGCGCCGCAGCGCGCTGGCGCCGATCCCGGCGGCGGCCGCGTCGCCGAGCAGCCGCGCCCGCGCGAACCAGACCTGCTCCCCGGTCAGCTCGTGCACCGCCAGCAGCGCGTAGGCACGGCCGGCGAAGCCGCAGCAGAGGTCGGAGACCGACGCCGCCGCGCCCTCGTAGGCCGTCCAGGCGGCGCGCTCAGCCAGGCGCGCGAAGCGCTCGTCGCCGTCGCGGCGGTGGGCCGCGGCCCACAGGTGGACCCAGCCGGCGGCGCCGTTGCACCAGCTCGACTCCAGCCCGCTGCGGGCTATGCCGCCGGCGCCGGCCTCCGGCTGCCAGCGCAGCCCGCGGCCGGACGGCAGCGCCAGCGTCGCGAGCAGCTCGAGTCGCTGCGCGAGCGCGGGCGGCGGCGCGGCGCCGGAGGCCTCGCTCCAGCGCAGCAGCGCGAACAGGAAGCCGGCCTCGCCGTGCGCGGCCCCGAGCGTGGCCGGCGGCGCGGCGGCGACCTCCTCCCAGAGGCTCGCCGCGAGGCGGTCACCGAGCGCCAGCAGCGGCTCGGCGTCGAGCGCGGCCGGCAGCGCGTCGAGCAGCAGCGCGCTGCCGAGCAGCAGGCCGGCGCGGCCGAACGTGACGTCGAGCTGGTCGCAGGGATCGCTGGCCGCCGTCAGGAAGCCGTCGAGCGCGAACAGCAGCGCCGCGTCGTCGCCGCGGGCCTCGGCGACGAGCGCCTGCACCGCGTGGACGCCCGCGGCGTGGTGGTAGAAGGAGGACTCGCCGAACTTCTCCGGCACGATCTCCAGCTCCTCGTTCCAGAAGGCGTCGTGGGTGCCGGCGGAGAGCTGCGCCTGGGTCGACCACAGGTCGGCGGCCGCCGTCAGCGCGTCGTCGCCGCGCGCCCGCGCGATCCGCAGCAGCGCGTACGCGAAGCCGGCACCGCCGTTCATCGCCGAGGCGGTCGGCGCGGCGAGGCCGCCGTCGTACAGCGGGCCGGGAACCGCGAGGCGGCCGAGCACGTCGTCGACCAGCTGCCGCGCGGCGGCCTGCTCGGCGCGGCGCGGCGGCGCGGCGCGCGGTCTCGACAGGTCCTCGGCGGCGGCCTGGCGGAAGGCGTCGAGCAGCGCGCGCGTGGACGCGAACCGCTCCTCCGGCTGTTTGGCGAGCGCGCGCCCGACGACGCGCTCGACGGCGGCGAGGTCGCCGGCGTCGTGGCGGGAGAACGGCACCGGCGGCTGCTCGACCAGCTGTCGCAGCATCTGCTCGGGCTCGAGCGAGAAGTCGTGCGTGTGGGCCCCGGTCAGCAGCAGCTGCAGCAGCGCGCCGAGCGAGTACTGCTCGCCGGCCGGCGACAGCGCCGGCGTCGCGCCGCGGGCGAGGCGCGCGGCGGCCGTCTCGGGATCGAGGAAGAAGTCGACCCCGCCGCGCAGTCCGGCGTGGACGCTGCCGGGAGCGGCCGGGCGCGTCGCGAGCCCGAAGTCGATCAGCGTGACGGAGCCGTCGGGCCCGCTGATCGCGTTGCGCGGGTGGACGTCGCCGTGCAGCAGCTCCCGCTCGTGCAGGAGCGCGTACGCGCTCAGCACGCGCTCGGCGAGCGCGAGCAGCGGCGCGCGACCGGCCGCGCCGAGCGCGCGCGCCTCGGTGGCGGCGCCGTGCAGGTCGATGCCGGCGCACCAGGAGAGCGCGAGGTACGGCCGCTCGTCGTGCTCGCCGACGGCGAGCAGGCGCGGCGCGACGCTCCCGTCGAGCTGTCGCAGGACCGCCGCCTCGTGCGCGAGCGTGGCTCCGACGTGCCGGCCGGCGCCGGCGCGCGCCAGCTTCAGCGCCGCCGGCTCGCCGTCGGCCGCGCGCACCAGGTGGACCTCGACGTCGGCGAGCACCTGCAGCGGCTCGACGAGCGTCAGCTCGCCGACCTGCGCGCCCGCTTCCAGCGAGGCCGCGATCGGCTCCGCCAGCTCCGACTCGCTCGACACCAGCAGGCCCTCGTTGACGAAGCCGCTCAGCACGGCGAAGGCGTCGTCGAGCGTCGCGCGCGGATCGACGCCGGTCGCTCTGCTGTATGCGATCACCGCCCCGACGATCGTCTCGGGCGCGCGGAAACGCTCCAGCAGCGCGGCGGTGCGCGCGTCGACGATGCTCGAGTTCGAGCGCGAGCGGGGTCGCGTGACGGCGCAGTCGCCGTCGGCGTGGTCGACCTGCTCACGCAGCTCCTGCGGCAGCGTCGCGACCGGCTCGATCACGACGTCGGCCGGCAGCACGAAGCGAAGCTCGGCGATGCTCATCGCCGCTTCAGCTGCTCCTGCGCGTCGTCGATCTCTCTCAGCTGCGCCTGGACCTCCTCCAGCGTCCGTTCGAGCTGCGCGCGCAGCCGCGGCAGGTCGTCGGGATCGACCAGCACGGTGCCCGGGTCGCGCTGCGGCTCGACCGTCACCGGCGTGCAGAAGCCGCCGGGCGGCGGGTACTCTCTCGTGAAGTCGCAGGTCGGCATCGAGAAGACCTCCACGCATGCCGCGACCGAGTCGACTATGCCGTTGCAGATCACCCCTGACATCGGCCACTCGCAGCCGGCCTCCGCCGCTATCTGCTCCGTCCCCAGTTCGGTGGCGAAGCGCCAGTCGCACCCGCGCGTGGCCGTCTGCTGACCGGCGTCGAGGACGGTCTGCTCGCCGCAGGGCAGGCGCACCCGCAGGCGCTTGGAGCTGAATGACATCGCTGACTCCCTGATCGTGTGCTCATGCGCTCGCGAGCGCCTCCGGCCACATCCCGGCCGCGGGCGCCCAGGTGTCGGTGTCGACCCCGCTCAGCCGCAGCCGTTCGAGCGCGAACCGCCACGGCTCCAGCCCGTCGGGGCGCCGCTCGCGCGCCGCCGACGAGAGGTACTGCGCCAGCCGCTCGGCGATCCACAGCCGCCAGCTCGATCGCTCGCCGTGCTCCTGTCCGCCGCTCGCGGCGGGCGGGTCGGCGCCCCACGACAGCAGGCCGTCGGAGGTGATCGGGGCGGTGAACGGGACGCCCTGAGCAGGGCAGCCGGCGAGCCGCTCGCGCAGCAGCGCCGCGCCCTCGCGCAGGTCATCGAGCCCGTCGAAGTACGCGACGAGCTTGTCCGGCCGGCTGATCCCGCGCAGGTCGCCGCCGACCTTGAAGGCGCTCACGCCGTGGCTGCGCGCGAGCGTCTCGGCGACCGCCGCGAACGCCTCCGGCAGCGCGTCCGCGGTCGGGCTGACGTACAGCTTCCAGTCGGCGCGCGGCGGAGCGGCGGCGCCGGTCGCCTGCCGCCGCCACTGGCGCCAGGGGCGCCGCTCGCCGTCGGGCGCCACGACTTCGGACCAGCCCGCGCGCAGCACGGCGCGGGCGCCGCCGCCGGCATCGAGGCCGAGCCGCGCGGCGTGCGCGCCGGGGTCGCCCCATTCGCGGCGCAGTCGCGCCGACGGCGGTCGCACGCCGTAGAAGTAGAGCCGCCGCGCCAGCAGCGGCTCGGGCAGCGGACCGAGCGCGGCGCCGTAGCGCAGCGCCGCCAGCGACAGCTCGCCGACGCGGCCGCGGCCGCCGGCGGACCGGGTCGCCAGCAGCAGCGTCGCGGCGGCGGCGCCTGACAGCCAGTCGCCGCCGTGCTCGACCTGCAGCACGTCGTCGAGCACGAGCCGCGTCAGCGCCTGTGCGGTCTCCTGCTCGCCGCGCGCCGCGGCGTAGCGCGGCAGCGGGCCGGGCTCGCGCAGCGTCAGCAGCAGCAGCGCGGTCTCGGGCGAGACGGCGCGCGGGTCGAGCTGGCTGCCGCCGCGCGGGCGCAGCACGCCGTACAGCTCCTCGGCGTCGCCGTGCTCGCGCACGACCTGCTCGCGCTCGGGCGCGGCGAGGCGGTCGAGCGGCAGCAGCTCGTAGCTGGGATTGGCGCGCAGCACCGCGCCGGCGAGCGGCGTCGCGGCCGGCGGCGCGCTCGGCTGACCGTCAGCCATCGCGCTTGCGCAGCTGCTCTCTCGCCTGCTCGATCTCCTCGATGCGCGCCTGCAGCTGATCGCCGGCCACTCTGAGCGCCTCGAGCTGCGTGTTCAGGCTGCTGCGCAGGACGTCGAGGTGCTCGGGCGCGATGAGCACCTCGCTCGGCCCGGCGACCACGGGCGTACCGGTCTGTATCGGGGTGGTCGGGTCCGTCGGTATCGTCGGATCGGTCGGTATCGTCGGGTCGGTCGGTATCGGGCTGAAGTTGCAGGTCCGCGTGCCCGCGAAGCAGGTCAGATCGGTCTGCGGGCTGACGAAGCCGCAGTTCGACCGCCACGTGAGACAGGACTGCCACGTGAGGCAGCGCGAGTGGAACTGGAACTGGCACAGCCACGGGCGCGTCTGGAAGTGGTTGATGCAGATCTGGGCGATCGTCGGATCGAGCGGGCGCGCGATTCTCGCGCGCACGTCCTCCGCTTCGTCGAGCTCGACGATGGTCTGCTCCCCGCACGGCAGCTGGACGCGCAGCCGTCTCGACGTGAACGACATCTCCGCTCCGATCGTCAGATTCCCCGGTCCGGAAGGCAGGCTAATGGAGCAATGAAAGACTTGAAATAGGTCTGACGCGGCTTGGCGCTCAGGCGCGCGGGCCGCCTGAGCGTGGGAGACTGCGCGCGATGTCCGTGTGGTGGCGACCGGATCGGCTGGCGTGGTGGACGGGACTGCTGTTCGCGGTCGGCTCGCTGCTGTTCCTGTTCCCGGGGATCGCCGCGCTCGCCGACGTCGACGCGCGCTGGGTCGGCGCCGGCTTCGCGCTCGGCTCCGTCTTCTTCACGAGCGCCGCGCTGCTGCAGCTGATCGCCGCCTCCGAGGTGCCGCACAGGGCGCGCCCGGCGCACGAACGGCGAGCGCTGCGACCGCGCGCGTGGCTGCCGCAGCGGGTCGACTGGCTGGCGGCGGCGATCCAGTTCCCCGGCACGGTCCTCTTCAACGTCAACACGTTCGCCGCGCTCGACCGCGCCCTCACCGCCGGCCAGGCCGACGTGCGCGTGTGGGGACCGGACATGATCGGGTCCGCCTGCTTCCTCGCCGCCAGCCTGCTCGCCTTCGCCAACTCCGAGCATCGCTGGCTGTCGTGGCGGCCGCGCGACGTCGACTGGCAGATCGCGGCCGCCAACCTGCTCGGCTCGATCGCCTTCGGCGCCTCGGCGATCGCCGCGTTCGTGCGGCCGGCGACCGGCACCGCCGTCAACGACGCGATCGCCAACGGCGGCACCGCGCTGGGCGCGCTCTGCTTCCTGATCGGCGCCGTGCTGCTGCCGCTGCAGGCCGACCGGCAGCAGCGGGCCGGTGCCGCCGCGCCCGCGCCGGCGGGCGACTAGGCGAACAGCGAGACGATCGCGGCGACGATCGACGCGGCGCCGAGCGTGACGGCCGCGATCGCGCCGACCTTCAGCCACTTCGCGCCGCTTCTGTGGCCGGCGACGATCTCTCTCTCGCTGCGCGTGGAGACGAGCAGGCGGCCGTCGCCGGCGCCGAAGACGAGCCGGCCGCCATCGTCACCGACCTCGCCGTGGACGTAGATTCTCGTGCCGGGCCGCAGCACCCACTCCTCGACCTCGAAGCCGATCGTGCCGCTCTGGCCGCCGCCGAGCAGCAGCGAGGTGAACGAGGTCGCGACGTCGCTGCCGACGCCGTCCATCCGGTCGACCGACTTCTCCGGCTCGTCGATCTCGGCGCCGAGCGCCTTCACGAGCACGCGCCCGCTGCCGTCGGCGACGGCGAAGGCGATCTCGGAGGAGTAGTCGGAGACGACGTCGCTCTTCTCGACGCGGCGGGTGCTGGTCTTGCCTCTGCTGTCGGTCGTGCGCTCCATCTCGTACCAGCGGTGCGTGACGCGCGTGCGGTGCCAGACGACGTCGGCTCTCGTCTCCGGCGCGTGGACACCGCCGCCGTCGAGCTCGGCGAGGCCGATCACCTCGCAGCGCTGGCTGAAGCTGCCGGCGCCGACCTCGCTGCCGACGCTCTTGGCCAGCTCGGCGATCTCGCCGCAGGTGGAGGTGTCGGTCAGCGTCAGCGCGGAGGCCTTCGCCTCCTGCCCGCGCGCGCTGCGGAGGCAGAACCAGGCGAGGAGGAACAAGACGATCGCTGCACCTGCAAACGCGAAGAACATCCGTCTCCTCCTGGGATACGGCGGCGGGCCTGGGGGCGGCGCCTCGCCGGCTGCGAGGCGCCTACCTCCTAGTGATCGGCTACTTCATCGCCGCCTGGAGGTTCTCGTCGATCGAGGCGAGGAACTCCTGCGTCGTCTGGAACGGCTGGTCGGGGCCGACCAGCAGCGCCAGGTCCTTCGTCATCTTGCCGCTCTCGACGGTCTCGACGCAGACGCGCTCGAGCGTCTGCGCGAACTCCGTCACCTCGGGCGTGTCGTCCATGCGGCCGCGCGCGGCGAGGCCGCGGGTCCACGCGAAGATCGACGCGATCGGGTTGGTCGAGGTCGGCTTGCCCTGCTGGTGCTGGCGGTAGTGGCGCGTGACGGTGCCGTGCGCGGCCTCGGCCTCGACCGTCTTGCCGTCCGGCGTCGTCAGCACGGAGGTCATCAGGCCGAGCGAGCCGAAGCCCTGCGCGACGGTGTCCGACTGGACGTCGCCGTCGTAGTTCTTGCACGCCCAGACGTAGCCGCCCTCCCACTTCATCGCGGCGGCGACCATGTCGTCGATCAGACGATGCTCGTAGGTGATCCCGGCCTTCTCGAAGTCGGCCTTGAACTCGGCGTCGAAGACCTCCTGGAAGAGGTCCTTGAAGCGCCCGTCGTACTTCTTCATGATCGTGTTCTTGGTCGACAGGTAGACCGGGAAGCCACGATCGAGGCCGTAGCGCATCGAGGCGCGCGCGAAGTCGCGGATCGAGTCGTCGACGTTGTACATCGCCATCGCGATGCCGCTGCTTCTGAAGTCGTAGACGTTCAGCTCGACCGGCTCGCCGCCGTCCTTGGGCGTGTAGGTGAGGGTCAGCGTGCCCTCGCCCGGGATCAGCGTGTCGGTCGCGCGGTACTGGTCGCCGAAGGCGTGACGGCCGATCACGATCGGCTTCGTCCAGCCCGGGACGAGGCGGGGGATGTTCGAGATGACGATCGGCTCGCGGAAGACGACGCCGCCGAGGATGTTGCGGATCGTGCCGTTCGGCGAGCGGTACATCTCCTTGAGGCCGAACTCCTCGACGCGCGCCTCGTCAGGCGTGATCGTCGCGCACTTGACGCCGACGCCGTACTGCTTGATCGCGTTGGCGGCGTCGACCGTGATCTGGTCGTCGGTCGCGTCGCGGCTCTCCATCCCGAGGTCGTAGTACTTCAGGTCGACGTCGACGTACGGGAGGATCAGCTGGTCCTTGATGAACTGCCAGATGATCCGGGTCATCTCGTCGCCGTCGAGCTCGACGATGGGGTTCTTCACCTTGATCTTGGCCATGGGGAGCTTTTGGTGTCCTTGTTCGATCGGGAACGCCGCAGGATATTGAGGCGCGCCGCGACCCGCCCGCTCGCGGCTCCCCGTGCCGTCAGCCGGTCAGCGCGGCGACGGCCTCCGCGAACGCGGCCGTGTGGCGGTCGACGTCGGCGACGCTGGTCGCGGGGCACATCAGCGCCATCATGTGGAACGGCGTCATCAGCACGTCGCGGTTGAGCATGTGCAGGTGCAGGTAGGCGTCCAGCTCGGCGTCGAAGGCGGCGGCCGCCTCGCCGCCGCTGCGCGCCGGGCGCGCGCCGAACATGTACTCGACGCGGCAGCCGAGCCGCGTCACGTGCCAGTCGAGGCCGGCGCTGTCGATCGTCTCCTGCACGCCCGCGGTGAAGCGCTCGGCCATCGCGACCATGTGCGCGTAGGCGTCGTCGGTCAGCACCTGCTCCAGCGTCGCGCGCACGGCCGCCAGCTGCAGCGGGTTGCCGGCGAGCGTGCCGCCGACGCCGCCGACGTCGGCCGCGTCCCAGACGGTCCCCGCCAGCACGCGCTCGGCGACGGCGGCGGTGAGGCCGTAGGCACCGGTCGGGATCCCGCCCGCGATCGGCTTGCCGATCGTGACGACGTCGGGCTCCAGCCCCCACGCGGCGGTCGCGCCGCCGGGGCCGCAGCAGAGCGTGTGCGTCTCGTCGATCACCAGCAGCGTCCCGTGCGCGCGCGTGAGACGGCGCAGCTCGTCGTGGTAGCCGGGGTCGGGCAGCACGATGCCGATGTTCGTCAGCGCCGGCTCGGCGAGCACGGCGGCGACGTCGCCGGCGGCCAGCTCGCGTTCGAGCGCGGCGAGGTCGTTGAACTCGACCACGCGCGTCGTCTGCGCCGGGTCGACCGCCGGGCCGATGTTGCCGTGGCGCGGCTCGACGGTGAGGCCGTCGTCGCCGAGGCGCGCGACGGTCTCGTCGACGCTGCCGTGGTAGCAGTGGTTGAAGACGAGCACCTTCGGCCGCCCGGTCAGCTGCCGCGCCAGCCGCAGCACGAAACGGTTGGCGTCGCTGGCCGAGAGCGTGAACTGCCACAGCGGCAGCCCGAACCGCCGCGCCAGCTCCTCGCCGGCCGGCGCCGCCTGCTCGGTCGGCAGCATCAGCGTCAGCCCGCGCGCGCTCTGCTCGGCGATCGCGGCGAGCGTGGGGGCGGGGGCGTGGCCGGTCATCGCGCCGGTGTCGCCGAGGCAGAAGTCGGTGTAGTCGCGCCCGTCGACGTCGGTCACGTGGCTGCCCTGCGCGGCGCGCGCGAACAGCGGGAAGTCGCCCGGCCAGCGCGTCATCCAGTTCATCGGGACGCCGCTCAGCAGTGCGCCGCCGGCCTGCTCGTGGAGCGCGCGCGAGGCCGGATGCTGCTCGGCGAAGCGCGCGCGCTCGGCGGCGAAGAGGGTCGCGAGACGGTCGCGGTCGATCGATGTGGGGGCGGCTGAGGCGGCGTCGGGCATGACGGACTCCGGGGTCGGGGGCGAGGCCCGCAGTCTTGCGCGTCGAACAAGATTGTGCAACAATCCTGTTGTGCAACCTCTCTCCACACCACCTTCAAGCGGCCGCTCCGCCGTCGACGAGGCGGTCGCCACGTTGCGCTCGCGCGTGCTCGACGGCGTGCTCGGTCCGGGCGCGCGGATCGTCGAGGAGCAGGCCGCGGCGGAGCTGGGCGTCTCGCGCCACACGCTGCGCGCCGCGATGCGCCAGCTCGTCAGCGACGGACTGCTGCGGCACGAGCCGCACCGCGGCGTGCACGTGCCGATCCTCACCGCCGAGGACATCACCGACGTCTTCCGCATCCGCGCGCTGCTGGAGCACGAGGCGATGCGCGACGTCGCCAGCCGCGCCTACTGCCCGCCCGACGCGGTCGCCGCGCTGGCGGCGCTGGAGTCGCTCGGCGACGACGCCGGCTGGCACGAGGTCGTCGAGTACGACCGCGCCTTCCACCGCGCGCTGATCGACGCCGCCGGCAGCGTCCGCATCTCGCGCACCTACGCCGCGACCGAGGCGGAGATCGTCTTCTGCCTCGTGCAGCTGCGGCCGCACTACGACCGCCCGGTCGAGGTCGCGCGCGAGCATCGCGAGCTGCTGGAGCCGGTCGCCGCCGGCGACGTGCGCAAGGCCCAGCGCCTGCTCGACGTCCACCTCCGCGACGCCGAGAGAAACCTGCTCGGCTCGCTGCCGGGCGTCCGCGCCGGCAGCGTCTCACCGGATTCCACCACGTAGCCCCACGAGGAGAACGAACCAGTGACCCCCAGCAGCGCTCCGACGATCACCCGCGTGCGCGCCCGCGAGGTGCTCGACTGCCGAGGCCTCCCGACCGTCCAGGTCGACCTCGAGCTCGACGGCGCCCACCTCGCGACCGCCGACGTCCCGTCGGGCCGTTCGACCGGCTCCAACGAGGCGCGCGAGCTGCGCGACGGCGGCAGCCGCTTCGGCGGCTTCGGCGTGCTCGGCGCCGTCGGCGCCGTCAACGGCGAGCTGGCCGACGCGCTCGTCGGCCGCACCGTCGACTCGCAGCGCGAGCTGGACGCGCGCCTGATCGCGCTCGACGGCACGCCCGACAAGGGCCGCCTCGGCGCCAACGCGCTGCTGCCGATCTCGCTCGCCTTCGCCCGCGCCGCCGCGGCCCGCACCGGCCAGCCGCTCTACCGCGCGCTCAACGCCGACGCGCACGTGCTGCCGGCGCCGCTGGTCAACCTCATCAACGGCGGCAAGCACGCCTCCAACGACCTCGACATGCAGGAGGTGATCGTGATCCCCGTCGGCGCCGGCTCGATGCTCGAGGCGCTGCAGTGGTCGACGGAGATCGACCTCGCGCTCGCCGAGATCCTGCTGGAGCGGTTCGGCAAGGCGGCGCTCAACACCGGTGACGAGGGCGGCTTCGCGCCGCAGCTCTCGCGCGTGGAGGAGGCGCTGGAGCTGCTGCACGAGGCGGTCGCCGCGGCCGGCTACGCCTCCGGCTGCGTCTACGGCCTCGACGCCGCCTCGACGCACTGGTACGACCCGGCGACCGACCGCTACACGCTCGCGGGCGAGACGCTCGACCGTGACGCGCTGATCGAGCGCTACCTGACGCTGATCGCCGACTACGGCATCGTCACGATCGAGGACCCGCTGCAGGAGGAGGATTTCGACGGCTTCGCGGAGCTGACGCGCGCCTCGGGGATCCAGATCGTCGCCGACGACCTGACCGTCACCAACCCGGCGCGGATCGAGCGCGCGGTCGCCGCCGGCGCCGGCAACTCGCTGCTGTGGAAGGTCAACCAGATCGGCACGCTGTCGGAGGCGCTCGACGCCGCCAACGCCGCCCACCGCGCCGGCTGGACCGTGGTCGTCTCCGAGCGCTCGGGCGAGACCGAGGACGCGATCATCGCCGACCTCGTCGTCGCGCTCGGCGCCGGCCAGATCAAGACCGGCGCGCCGATCCGCGGCGAGCGCACGGCGAAGTACAACCGCCTGCTGCGGATCGAGGAGGAGCTGGGCGCGACCGCCCGCTACGCCGGCGACGCGCTGCCCGCCCCCGCGCTGAGCGGAACGTGACGACGCTCCCGCCCACCTCGCCGTTCCCCGCCGCCGTCGCGGCGCGGCTGCTCGACCACGGGCATGCCGAGCTGCGCGACGCGGCGCTGCGGATCGCCGGCGCCGGCCTCGCCGCGTGCGAGCCCGGCGCCGCGACCGAGCTGCTGGTCACGCTCGACGGCGACGCGCTCGTCGTCGACGGCCGCGCGCTCGAGCTGGCGCCCGACGCCCGCGTCGTCGTGCTCGGCGCCGGCAAGGCGACGCTGCCGATCGCGGCGGCGCTGCAGCGCCTGCTCGGCGAGCGGCTGGCGGGCGGGGTCGTGGTCGTGCGCGCGGGGGAGGCGGAGCCGCTGGATCCGATCGAGGTGCTGGAGGCCGACCATCCGCTGCCGAGCGAGCGCTCGCTGGCGGCCGGCCGGCGGCTGCTGGAGGTCGCCGGCACGCTGCGCTCCCAGGACGTCGCGCTGTGCTGCTTCACGGGCGGCTCCTCGGCGCTGGCGAGCGTGCCGCCGCTCGGCGTCAGCTTCGCCGAGAAGCGCGAGCTGCACCGGCTGCTGCTGCGCTCCGGCGCGCCGATCGAGCAGGTCAACGCCGTGCGCAAGCACGTCTCGCTGCTGAAAGGCGGGCGGATCGCGGCGGCGACGCCGGCGCGGATCGTCAACCTGACCGTCTCCGACGTCGCCGGCAACCCGCTCGACGCGATCACCGACCCGACCGTCCCCGACCTCTCCAGCGTCGGCGAGGCGATCGCGGCGCTGGAGCACCACGGGCTGTGGGACGCCGTCCCGGCGAGCGTGCGCGAGCACCTGCTGGAGGGCGACGCCGCCTCGCCGCCGCTCGACGCCGAGCGGATCCAGACGGTGATGCTCGCCGACGGCCACACCGCCTGTCGCGCGATGGCGGTCGAGGCGCAGGCGCTCGGGCTGGCGCCGCAGATCGTCTCGACGACGCTGACCGGCGAGAGCCGCGAGGCCGGGCATCTGCTCGCCGGGCTGGCCGCCCACTCGCTGGCGCACGGCACGCCGTGGCAGGCCGGCGCCGCGCTCGTCGGCTGCGGCGGCGAGACGACCGTCACGCTCGCGCCGCAGGCCGCGCTGTCGACCGGCGGCCCCAACCAGGAGGCGGCGCTCGCGGCCGCGCTCGTGCTCGCGGGCAAGCCGGCCGCCGCGCTCTTCCTCGACACCGACGGGATCGACGGCGGCACGCCGCTGGCCGGCGGCCTCGTCGACGGCACGACCGCCGCGCGCGCCGCCGAGCGCGGCGTCAGCCTGCCGGCGGCCCTGCGCGACCATCGCGCGACGGTGGCGCTGGAGGCGGTCGACGACGCGCTGCTGACCGGCCCGACCGCGACCAACGTCAACGACCTGTTCGTCTTCGTCCTCGGCACGGAGGAGTGAGGCAGCCATGAACGAGAGCGCCGCGCCCGACGGCATCGTCGTCGACGCCGTCACCAAGCGCTTCGGCGACGCGCTCGTCGTCGACGCCGTCAGCCTGGGGATCGTCGAGGGCGAGTTCTTCTCGCTGCTCGGCCCCAGCGGCTGCGGCAAGACGACGACGCTGCGGATGATCGCCGGCTTCGAGCGGCCCGACAGCGGCCGGGTCCTGCTGCGCGGCGAGGACGTGACCGGCGTCGGCGCCGCCAAGCGCAACCTCAACATGGTCTTCCAGGACTACGGCCTGTTCCCGCACATGACGGTCGCGGAGAACGTCGGCTTCGGCCTGAGAGTGAAGCGGGTCGCGCGCACGGAGGCGCGCGAGCGGGTCGCCGAGACGCTCGCGGCGATGCGGCTGGGCGGGCTGGAGGGACGCCGGCCCGCCCAGCTCTCCGGCGGCCAGCGCCAGCGCGTCGCGCTCGCCCGCGCGCTCGTCAACCGCCCCGCCGCGCTGCTGCTCGACGAGCCGCTCGGCGCGCTCGACTTCAAGCTGCGCAAGGAGATGCAGCTGGAGCTGAAGCGGCTCAACCACGAGACCGGCACCACCTTCGTCTACGTCACGCACGACCAGGAGGAGGCGCTGACGATGTCGGACCGGATCGCGGTCATGTCCAACGGCGTCGTCGAGCAGCTCGCCGCCCCGCGCGAGCTGTACGAGCGTCCCGCGACCGCCTTCGTCGCCGGCTTCATCGGCGTCTCCAACCTGCTGGAGCTGCGCGTCGACGAGCGCGCCGACGGCCACGTCGCGATGCGGCTCGGCGACGGCGCGCGGCTGCTGGCGCCCGACCCCGGCGGCGCGCTCGGCGCGACCCATCAGCTGACGATCCGCCCCGAGCGGATCCGCATCGAGCCCGACGACGCCGCCGGCTGGTCGCGCCTGCCCGGCTGCGTCGCCGACGTCGTCTACCTCGGCTCGATGACGCAGCTGCTGGTCGACCTCGACCACGACGGCGGCCGCCTCGTCGCCCACTGCCTCGCCGACGACGAGCCCGGCACGCGGCTGCGGCCGGGCGATCCGGTCGTGCTCGGCTGGCCGGCCGACCGCTCCTTCGTGATCGGCTCCGGCGCCGCGGCGTCGGTCTCCGAGGTCGCGGCATGAGAGCCGCCGCCGGGACCGCCGCGCTGCTCGCGCTGGCGCTCGCCGGCGGCGCACTCGGTTGCGGCGGCACGCGCACCACCGCGGTCGCGACGGCGCCCGCGAGCGCCGACGCGCCCGCGACCGGCACGCTGCGCGTCTTCGCCTACGAGGACTCGGTCGACGAGGAGATGCTGGCGCCGTTCAAGGCCGCCAATCCCGACGTGACGGTCAAGACGGCGACGTTCGACTCCAACGAGGAGGCGGCGGCGAAGCTGCGCGGCGGCTTCGAGGCGGACGTCGTCGAGGTCTGCCTCGACGAGATCCGCCCGCTGACGGCGACCGGCCAGCTGCGGCCGCTGGAGGAGGCGGGCATCCCCGGCTTCGAGCGGATCGTCCCGAGCATGCGCGACGCCGACGGCGTCCGCGACGCCGAGGGCAGGCTGATGGTCGTGCCGTTGGAGGCCGGCCCGGAGGGGCTGATCTACAACACCGAGAAGCTGCCGCGGGGGATCGACGAGTTCGCCGACCTCTACGACCCGGCGCTGGCGGGGAACGTGGCGCTGGAGGGCGACATCCCGCTGCCGACGATCGCCGAGACGGCGCTCGCGCTCGGGATCAGAGACCCGCTGACGCTCAGCGACGCGCAGCTCGACCGGGTGATGGCCCACATCGCCGAGCACCGCGACGGGATCCGCGCCTTCTGGCAGTCGGACGCCGACGCCGTCAACCTGATGAAGAGCGGCGAGGTCATCGCGATGAACGGCGGCCGCGGGCTCGCCTTCCAGCTGCGCGAGGCCGGCGTGCCGGTCAGGTGGGTGCGCGCGCGAGAGGGACTGATCACGTGGGTCTGCGGCTTCGGGATCGCCTCCAGCGCGAAGAACGTGCCGGCCGCCTACAAGCTCGTCAACTACCTCCTCAGCAAGCCGGCGCAGGCGCTGCGCGCCCGCAACGGCTACGTCGTGACGACGCCCGACGCGCTCTCGCTCGTCGGGCCGGAAGTGCGCAGGACCGCCGATCCCGCCGTGCTGGAGGGCGCGATCGCCGAAGAGGAGCCGCAGGACTACGACCGCTGGACGCGCGCCTGGGCGCGGCTCCAAGCGGGCTGACCCGAGAGAGGAAACGCAGATGCGCGCAGCTCACATCCTCCCGCTGGCCGCCGTCGCCGTGGCGGTCGCCGTCGCCGGCTGCGGCTCCAGCAGCGGCACGACCGCCGTCGCGACCGCGCCGAGAGCCGACGGCAGACCGCAGACCGGCACGCTGCGGATCTTCAGCTACGACGACACGATCGCGCCGGAGATGCTGGCGCGGTTCAAGCGCGCCAACCCCGGCCTCGAGGTCAAGACGGCGACGTTCGAGTCCAACCAGGAGGCGGCGGCGAAGCTCGCCGGCGGCTTCGAGGCCGACGTCGTCGAGGTCTGCCTCGACGAGATGCAGCCGCTCGTCAGACGCAACCTGCTGCGGCCGCTCGACACCGCCGGGATCTCGACATGGGACGACATCGTGCCGTCGCTGCGTGAGGCGCCCGGCGTCGTGCAGGACGGCAGAGCGTACGTCGCGCCGCTCTCGGCCGGCCCCGCCGGGCTCGTCTACAACAGCGACGACCTGCCGGAGGGGATCGACTCCTACGCCGACCTCTTCGACCCGGCGCTGAAGGGCAGAGTCGCGCTCGACAGCGGCGACACGCTGGCGGCGCTCGCCGTCGCCGCGCTCGCGCAGGGCTACGACAACCCGATGGCGCTCAGCGACGAGGAGGTCGCCAGAGTCGGCCAGCAGCTCGCCGACCAGCGCGAGCAGTTCCGCGCCTTCCCGACCTCCGACGCCGACCTCGTCAACCTGATGAAGACCGGCGAGGTCGTCGCGATGAACGCCGGCCGCGGCAGCGCGCAGGAGATGCTCGACGAGGGCATCCCGGTCAGATGGGTCGCGCCGAGAGAGGGCGTGATCTCGTGGGTCTGCGGCTTCGCGATCACCAGCAAGGCGAAGAACATCCCCGCCGCCTACGCGCTGATCGAGGACTACCTGTCGCCGGCGACGCAGGCCGTCTCCGCCGCGCAGGGCTTCGTGATCACGAACGAGAAGGCGCTGCCGAAGGTCGCCGCGAGAGATCGCGAGACGGCCGACCCGAGATCGCTGGAGCACGCGATCGCGGAGACCGAGCCGGAGAACGTGGCGGCGTACGAGAGAGCGTTCCAGCGAATCCAGGCCGGCGGATGAGCCAGACCGCCAGAGAGCGGCTCGCGACGATCGCGAGCGTCCTCTTCGTCGCGTTCACGATGACGGTGATCTTCGGGCCGCTGCTGCTGCTCGCGGTCTTCTCCTTCAACGACTCGACCGTCATCTCGCTGCCGTTCGAGGGCTTCACGACGCAGTGGTACTCGGACGCCTTCTCGGATCCCGCCGCGCGCACCGCGGTGCTGCACTCGCTGCTGGTCGCCTCGATCGTGACGCCGGTCTGCCTCGTGCTGGGGACGGCCTCGGCGGTCGGGCTGACGCGCGTGCGCTTCCGCGGCCGCGGCGCCGTCGCCGCGCTGCACGGCGCGCCGCTGGTCGTGCCGTGGCTGATCATCGGCGTCGCCGGCCTGATCCTCTTCTCGCAGATCGGGATTCCGCTGTCGCTGACGACCGTCACCGCGATGCACATCGTCTGCACCTTCCCGCTCGTCGTCGCGATCGTCTCCGCCGGCCTCGTGCGCTTCGAGCGCTCGGTCGAGGAGGCGGCGATCGACCTCGGCGCGACGCAGGGGCAGATGGTCCGCTGGGTGATGCTGCCGCAGCTCGGGCCGTCGCTGGCGGCGGCCGGCATCTTCGCCTTCTCGTGGTCGTTCAACAACTTCGAGATCTCGTTCTTCACCGGCGGCTACGAGCAGACGTTCCCGGTGTGGGTCTTCTCGGTCCTGCGCCACGCCAGCAACCTGCCGGTCGTCAACGCGATGTCGACGGTGATCTCGGTCGCGCAGGTCGCGCTCGTGATGGGCGCCTGGTTCGCGATGAAGCGGATCGCGCGCAAGCGCGGCGAAGAGGGCCAGCTGGGCGACCTGCTGACGGGGGCGGTGCGCTGATGAGCGCCGTCGCCCAGGGGCCGTCCCCCGCGCCGGCCCCGGCCCCGGCCGCCGCCGCGCCCCGCCGCTCGCGCACACATGCCGCGTGGGCGCGCGCCGCCGGCTTCCTGACGCCGTCGGTCGCGCTGCTCGGCGCGCTCTTCCTCGGGCCGATGATCGCGATGGTGATCGTCTCCTTCCAGCACGGTCCGGTCAGCGGACAGGTCGGCCCGACCTTCGCCAACTACACCTCGATCTTCCAGGACTCGCTCTACGCCGACGTCGCGCTGCGCACGCTCTACATCGCGACGATCGCGATGGCGGTGCAGCTGCTGATCGCCTTCCCGCTCGCCTACGTGATGGCCTTCCGCGCCGGCCGCTTCGAGATCCCGCTGCTGCTGGCGCTCGTGCTCGCCGACGAGCTGAGCCCGATGGTCCGCATCTACGCCTGGCGGATGCTGCTCGGCCGCGAGGGGATCATCAACTCGGGGCTGATGTCGCTGGGGATCGTCGACCAGCCGGTCGACGCGCTCCTGTTCAGCCGCTTCGCCGTCATCGTCGTGCTCTCGACGAGCTGGATCACGTACACGGCGATCCCGATCTACGCCGCGATGAAGGCCGTCGACAAGCGCATGTTCGAGGCCGCCAAGGACCTCGGCGCCGGCTGGTGGACGACGCTGACGCGCGTGCTGCTGCCGCTCGTGGCGCCCGGCGTCTTCATCGCCCTGCTGCTCGTCTACATCCCGCTCTTCACGGACTTCGCGACCCCGACGCTGGTCGGCGGGCCGAGCGGCTACATGCTCGGCAACACCGTCAACGACCTCGTGCTCGGCAGCGGCGACCTCAACGGCGGGGCGGCGATGTCGATGCTGCTGCTGCTCGCCTCCGCGCTCTTCTCGCTCGTCGCGTTCCGCCTCGCCCGCATCAACCGGTTGGAGACCTCCTCATGAGTCAGCAGTACGACGCCGTCGTCGTCGGCGGTGGCCACAACGGCCTCGTCGCCGCCTTCTACCTCGCACGCGCCGGGCTGAGAACGGTCGTGCTGGAGCGGCGCGACGTCGTCGGCGGCGCCTGCGTCACCGAGGAGTTCGCGCCCGGCTTCCACGCCTCCAGCGGCGCCTACGTGCTGTCGATGCTGCGCGAGCAGATCTGGCAGGACTTCAGACTGGCCGAGCGTGGCCTCGAGGTCGATCCGGCCGGGCCGGCGCTGCACCTGTTCGACGACGGGCAGCATCTGCTCGTGCACGAAGAGGAAGCGGCGATGCGGGCCGAGATCGCGCGCTTCTCGGCCGCCGACGCCGACGCCTTCCCGCGCTTCGAGGCGTGGCTGGCGAGCGTCGCCGCGCTGATCACGCCGATGATGGACGTGACGCCGCCCGACCTGACGACGCGCAGCGTGCGCGAGCTGCCGAACCTGCTGCGGCTCGGCGCCCGCGGCGCGCGCTTCCGCAGCAGAGTCGACGACGCCCTCTTCGCCTTCGCGACCTCGGCGACGCAGCTGCTCGACGAGTGGTTCGAGTCCGACCACCTCAAGGCCGCGTTCGGCTGGCACGCGATCAACGACTCGCTGTCGGGCCCGTCGACGCCCGGCACCGCCTACGTGCTGCTGCACGACCACGCCGCCGAGGATCCGGAGGGCGGGATCCGCTCGTGGGGCTTCGTGCGCGGCGGGATCGGCCGCGTGACCGCGCTGCTGGCGGAGGCGGCGCGCGACGCCGGCGCCGAGATCCGCACCGGTGTCGAGGTCGAGCAGGTGCTCGCGCAGGAGGGCCGCGTCAGCGGCGTCGCGCTCGCCGGCGGCGGCGTCGTGCACGCGCCGGTCGTGCTCTCCAACGCCGACCCGAAGCGGACCTACCTGGAGCTGGTCGAGCCGGCGCTGCTGCCCGAGCGGCTGCTCGCGTCGGTGCGCGCCTACCGCTGCGAGGGCACGAGCGTGAAGGTCACGCTCGGCGTCTCGGAGCTGCCGCGGATCGCGCTCGACGCGCTCGATCCCGGCGCCGGCGTCGTCGGCGACTTCCACCGCGGGATCATGGAGATCAGCGGCACGCTCGCCGACCTCGACCGCCAGCAGTCGCAGGCGCGCGCGGGGATCCCCGCGCAGGCGCCGCACATCGAGCTGTGCATCCCGACCGTGCACGACAGCTCGCTGTCGCCGGAGGGGACGCACGTCGTCACGATCGACCTCAACTCGCAGCCGTACAGGCTGTCGGGCGGGCGCGACTGGGACGCGATCAAGGAGCAGGTCGCCGACGACGCGATCGCGCGGATCGGCCGCCACTTCCCCAACCTGCCCGGCTCGATCCTCCACCGCGAGGTGTTGAGCCCGCTCGACCTCGAACGGCGCTTCAACATGACCGGCGGCCACGCGCTCCACGGCGAGATGTCGTTCGATCAGCTGTTCACGCTGCGGCCGGTGCGCGGCCACGCCGACTACCGCACGCCGCTCCCCGGCCTCTACCTCTGCGGCGCCGGCACCCATCCCGGCGGCGGTGTGACCGGCGCCAACGGCCGCAACTGCGCCCGCGAGGTCGTGCGCGACCGCGGCGGGGTCGGCGGCAAGCTGCGAGCGCTCGTCGGGGCGCGCGGATGACGCCGCTCGCCGGCCCCGCCGCGCCGTCGATCGTCTGCGAGCCGCCCGGTCCGCGCAGCCGCGAGCTGCTGGAGCGCACGCGCGCGTCGCTCTACCCCGGCACCGGCGAGGGGCTGGCGCCGTTCGTCGCGGAGCGCAAGGAGGGCTACACGATCACCGACGTCGACGGCAACGTGATCTTCGACCTCGCCTCCGCCTCGGCGTCGGTGCCGCTGGGCGCTGCGCGGCCGGAGCTGCTGGAGCCCGCCTTCGAGGCGATGCGCCGCTACGGCAACGAGGACTCGCACGCGGTCGCCTCGACGCTGATGGCGCCGCTGGCCGAGCGGCTGCTGGCGCTCGCGCCCGGGATGGAGCGGGTCGACATCGCGCTCAACGGCACCGAGGCGGTCGAGATCGCGATCAAGTTCATGCGTCGCGCGACCGGTCGCAGCGTCGTGATCGGCTTCATGGGCGGCTACCACGGCGAGTCGACCGCGACCGCCTCGCTCGGCGCCGAGCACCACGAGATCTCGGGCGGGATGCGCGGCCTCGGCGGCGGCTTCGTGCACGTCCCCTACCCGCACGACTACCGCTCGCCGTTCGCGCCGCCGCGCGCCGGCGGCAGCGGCGACGCGACCGTCGACTTCATCGCCGACCACCTGCTCTTCCACGCCGTCGACCCGCGCGAGGTCGCCGGCGTCGTGATCGAGCCGCTCGCCGGCTCCGGCGGCGTGCTGGAGCCGCCGGCCGCCTTCTGGCCGGCGCTGCGCGCGCTCTGCGACCGCCACGGCTGGCTGCTCTGCCTCGACGAGGTGAAGACAGGGATCGGCCGCACCGGCACGCTGCTGGCGAGCGAGCGGATCGGCGTCGAGGCCGACCTGATCTGCCTCGGCAAGGCGCTCGGCGGCGGCGTGATGCCGATCGGCGCGGTGCTCGGCAGCGAGCGCGCCGCCGGCTCCTTCGCCGACGTGCCGACCGGCTCGACGTGGGCGTGGCTGCCCGGCGCCTGCGCCGCCGCGCTGGCGACGCTCGACCTGATCGAGTCCGAGCAGACGCTCGCGAACGTGCGCGCGCTGGAGCTGGTCGCGCGCGACGTGCTGGAGCCGCTGCGCGAGCGCCACGCCGCCGTCGGCGACGTGCGCGTGCGCGGCTGCTTCGCGGCGCTGGAGCTGGTGCGCGACCGCGCCACGCGCGAGCGCGACGGGGAGCTGCAGGAGGCGGTCGCCGCGGGCGCGCTGCGGCGCGGCGTCTTCGGCGACTCCTCGACCACGTCGCTGAACCTGCAGCCGTCGCTGCTGATGCCGCCGGCCGCGCTGCGGACGGCGCTGGAGCTGGTCGGCGACGCGCTCGACGAGGCGGTCGCGGCATGAACGCCACGCTCGCCACCGAGCTGTCGGCCGAGCTGGCCGCGCTCGACGCCGCCGGCACGCGCAAGCGACTGCGCCCGCTCGGCTCCCCGCAGGGGCCGCTCGTGCGGATGGCCGGCCACGGCGACGTGCTCGTGCTCAGCTCCAACGACTACCTCGGCCTTGCCGCTCACCCCGAGGTCGTCGAGGCGGGGATCGAGGGGCTGCGCCGCTACGGCGCCGGCACCGCCTCGGTCCGCTTCATCTGCGGCCTGTTCGACTGCCACCTGGAGCTGGAGCAGGCGCTCGCCGGCTGGGTCGGGACCGAGGCGGCGCTGACCTTCACCTCGGCGTGGGCGGCGAACGAGGCGGCGATCGGCGCGCTCTGCGCCGGGCGCGAGACGTGGGTGCTCTCCGACGAGCTGAACCACGCCTCGATCGTCGACGCGATCCGCCGCGCGCGGCCGGCCGGCAAGCGCGTCTACGCGCACGCCGACATGGCGGCGCTGGAGGCGGCGCTGCGCGAGGTCCCGGCCGGCGTGCGCCGCGTCGTCGTCAGCGACGGCGTCTTCTCGATGGAGGGCGACCTCGTCCCGCTGCCGCGGCTGGTCGAGCTGTGCCGCGCGCACGACGCCGTGCTCGTGCTCGACGACTCGCACGGCACGGGCGTGCTCGGCGAGCGCGGCCGCGGCACGCCTGAGCAGTTCGGTCTGCTGGGCGAGGTCGACGTGATCGTCTCGACGCTGGGCAAGGCACTGGGCGGCGCCGCGGGCGGCTTCGTCGCCGGCTCGCGCGAGCTGTGCGCGGTGCTGGAGCAGCGCGCCCGCCCGCAGCTCTTCTCAAACGCGCTGCCGCCGACGGTCGCATGCAGCGCGCTGGCGGCGCTGCGCGTGCTGGAGCGTGAGCCGCAGCGCGTCGCCCGGCTGCGCACCAACGCCGCCGCGCTGCGCGACGGCCTCGCCGCGCGCGGGCTGCGGCCGCTGCCGGGCGACTCCGGGATCGTGCCGGTGATCGTCGGCGAGACGGCGACCGCGGTCGCCGTCAGCGAGCGGCTGCTGGCGCGCGGCCTGTTCGTGACCGGCTTCGGCCATCCGGTCGTGCCGGAGGGGACGGCGCGCGTGCGGCTGCAGGCGTCGGCGGCGCTGAGCGCCGCGCAGGTGCAGCAGGCGATCGAGGCAGTGACGAGCGAGGTGCAGCGATGAGCGACTTCCCGACCGGGCCCTACCGCAACGTCGTCGGCGGCGAGCTGCTCGACGCGCGCGACGGCGCGACGCAGACGATCGTCGAGCCGGCGACCGGGGCGTCGCTGGCGGAGGTGCCGCGCGGCGGCGCCGCCGACGTCGAGCATGCCGTCAGCGTCGCCGCCGCGGCGTTCGAGACGTGGGGGCAGACGACGCCGCAGGAGCGGCAGGTCGCGCTGCTGAAGCTGGCCGAGCTGGTCGAGCGCCACAGCGAGGAGCTGGCGAGACTGGAGTCGCGCGACGCCGGCAAGCCGCTGCCGGCCGCGCGCGAGGAGTTCCCCGTCTGCGTCGAGGAGCTGCAGTTCTTCGCCGGTGCCGCGCGGGTCCTCGACGGCAAGGCCGCGGGCGAGTACATGCGCGGCTACACGTCGATGCTGCGACGCGAGCCGATCGGCGTCGTCGGCCAGATCACGCCGTGGAACTACCCGTTCCAGATGGCGATCTGGAAGATCGCGCCGGCGCTTGCCGCGGGCAACACGATCGTCTTGAAGCCGTCGGAGCTGACGCCGCTCTCGACGCTGCGGCTGGCCGAGCTGGCGCTGGAGGCGCTGCCGCCAGGCGTGCTCAACGTCGTCACCGGCGACGGCGATCCGGTCGGCGCCGCGCTCGTGCGCGACGCGCGCGTCGGGATGGTCTCGCTGACCGGCTCGGTCGCGACCGGCAAGCGGATCGCGGCGGAGGCGGCGGCGACGCTCAAGCGCGTCCACCTGGAGCTGGGCGGCAAGGCGCCGGTCGTCGTCTTCGACGACGCCGACCTGGAGGCGGTCGCGGCCGCCGTGACGATCGGCGCGACCTTCAACGCCGGCCAGGACTGCACCGCCGCGACGCGCGTGATCGCGGCGCCGGGCGTCTACGAGGAGCTGCGCGAGCGGCTCGCGGCGTCGATGGCGGCGGTCCGCGTCGGCGATCCGGCCGGTGTCGAGGAGATCGACATGGGCCCCGTCATCTCCGCGCGCCAGCGCGAGCGCGTGCTCGGCTTCGTCGCGCGCGCCGCCGACGGCGGGGCGGAGGTGCTGACCGGCGGCAGCGCCGTCGGCGACGCCGGCTTCTTCGTCGCCCCGACGGTGCTCGCCGGCCCGCGCCAGGATGCCGAGATCGTGCAGCAGGAGGTCTTCGGCCCGGTGATCGCCGTGCAGCGCGCCGACGCCGAGGAGACGGCGCTGCGGTGGGCCAACGACACCCCGTACGGCCTCGCGGCGTCAGTCTGGACGCGCGACGTGGGGCGCGCGCTGCGCGCCGCCAAGCAGCTGCGCTTCGGCTGCGTCTGGATCAACGACCACCTCCCGTTCGTCTCCGAGATGCCGCATGGCGGCTTCAAGCAGTCTGGCTACGGCAAGGACCTGTCGGCCTACGCGCTGGAGGAGTACACCGAGCTGAAGCATGTGATGGCAAAGCTCGACTGAGCGCGCCGCGCGCTCGCGCGTGACCCGGCCCGGCGCCCCGCGGCGCCGGGCCGTTCGTCGTTCCCGGCGACTCAATCGAGCGAACGGGAGTCACTGAACTTTCACCCGTTCTTCACTGCTTTGCCCTTGACTCAGCCTTGTGATTGTTGAACAATCACCGTGACCCTGATTGTTCCACAATCCATACGCGGACTTGGGACGGCGCGTCCGCGCAGCAGAAGGAGCACGAAGATGGCCGATGTCGAGTTCGACGCGGACGGGAACGACATGTCCGCGGCGCGGCACAGCCGCCGCGACGTCATCCGCGGCGGCGCCCGCTACGTCGCCGGCGCCTCGGTGGCGGCGCACATCCTCGCGGCGACCGGCGCCGGCGACGCCTTCGCGCAGGAGTTGCGCGGCGTCGCCGCCCGCACCGGCAAGCGCGGTTACGGGCCGCTCGTCAAGACCGGCGGCGACATGTCGCTGCCGAGAGGGTTCCGCGCAGTCTCCTTCGATGCGCTCGGCACCGTCATGAGCGACGGCAACAAGCTGCCCGGCAACCACGACGGCTCGGCCTGCGTCGGCGCCGGCGTCAAGGGCCAGGCGGCGATCTTCCGCAATCACGAAGAGGAGACGATCAGCAAGGCGATGGCGCCGAAGGGCGCCTACGACCGCTCAGCTCCGGGCGGCGTCACGAAGGCGATCTTCGACACCGAGAAGGGGATCCACGTCGCCTCCGCAGTCGTGCTCGCCGGCACCGCCAACAACTGCAACGGCGGGCTCACGCCGTGGGGCTCGTGGCTGACGTGCGAGGAGATGACCGACGGCCGCCGCCAGGGCTTCGAGAAGGACCACGGCTACATCTTCGAGGTGCCGCTCGACGCGACCGGCCCGGTCGAGGCCGTGCCGCTGAAGGCGATGGGCCGCTTCGAGCACGAGGCCTGCGCTGTCGACCCGAAGACGGGGATCGTCTACATCACCGAGGACAACGGTGACCCGGCCGACGGCTTCTACCGCTTCCTGCCGCACACGAGAGGCAAGCTGCAGCGCGGTGGCGTGCTGCAGATGCTGTGCGTCCAAGGCCGTTCGAGATATGACACCGCCAGCGGCCAGAAGGTCGGCAAGCGGCTGCGCTGCGAGTGGGTGACGATCAGAGACCCCGATCCCAGCGACGCCGACAAGCATCCCGACGCCGTCTACCAGCAGGGGCTGGCGCAGGGCGCGGCGAGCTTCGTCGGGCTGGAGGGCGCGCGCTGGCACCGCGGCCACGTCTACTTCTCCGCGACCGAGGGCGGCGACGCCGAGGTCGGCCAGATCTGGCGCTACACGCCCGGCCCGACCGCGCGCCAGGGCGGGATCCTGACGCTCGTCTACGAGTCGCCGGGGAGAAAGACGCTCGATTGCCCCGACGGGCTCGAGATCAGCCCGCGCGGCGGCGTGATGCTGTGCGAGGGCGGCGACGGCAACGAGGTCGACGGCGGCGACAACTACATCCGCATCCTCTCGCCGCAGGGCAAGATCGAGCCGTTCGCACGCAACGACGCGCCGCTGGACCTGCACGAGTACGACGACGAGGACTTCCCCAAGCCGGGGCCGATCGGCCGCTCCGAGTGGTCGGGCCTCTGCTACTCGCCGGATGGGAAGTGGATGTTCGTCAGCATCTCCAACCCCGGCAAGACGTACGCGATCACCGGGCCCTGGGAGAACGGCTGGGCCTGACCCGATCGATACGGCGGGAGGGCGCTCCCTCGGGCGCCCTCCCGTGCCCCGCCGCCTCGCCCCGCCGCGCGCCGCCGCCCGCGCGCCTGCTAACGATTCCCGCATGCCAGATCTCAGCGCCCGCGCGGCGCGTCGCATCGCGCTCGCGGCGCAGGGCTTCGCCGACAGGCGGCCGGCCGGCGCCGTCACCGCCCGCCACCTGCGCAGAACGATCGGCCAGATCGGGCTGCTGCAGCTCGACTCCGTCAACGTCTTCTCGCGCACCCACTACATGCCGCTCTACTCGCGCCTGGGGCCGTACCCGCGCGCGGCGCTCGACCGCATGACCGCGCACAGCGACGGTCCCGTCAGACGCGAAATGTTCGAGTACTGGGCGCACGAGGCCTCGCTCGTGCCGCTGGCGCTGCAGCCGCACCTGCGCTGGCGGATGGCGCGCGCCGACAGGGACGCCTGGGGCGGCGTGCGGCGGATCGCGCAGGAGCATCCGCAGCTGGTCGCCGACGTGCTCGCGCTCGTCGCCGAGCAGGGGCCGGTGCGGGCGGCCGACACCGGCGCCGAGCGGGCGCAGCGCAGAGCGGGCGAGATGTGGAACTGGCACGAGGGCAAGGTCGCGCTCGAGTGGCTCTTCTGGTCGGGCCAGGTGACGGCGGCGCGGCGGATCAACTTCGAGCGGCGCTACGACCTGCCCGAGCGCGTGCTGCCGGCCGCCGTGCTCGCGCAGCCGACGCCGCCGGTCGAGGAGTCCCAGCGCGAGCTGGTGCGGGTGGCGGCGAGAGCGTACGGCGTCGCGACCGAGCCCGACCTCGGCGACTACTTCCGGCTCCCGCGCGCGGATTCGAAGCAGCGCGTGGCGGAGCTGGTCGCAGCCGGGGAGCTGGAGCCGGTCACCGTCGAGGGCTGGGAGGCGCCGGCCTACCTGTGGCCGGGCGCGCGGCGGCCGCGCGCCGTCAGAGCGCGCGCGCTGCTGAGCCCGTTCGACTCGCTCGTCTGGTTCCGCCCGCGGACCGAGCGGATCTTCGGCTTCCGCTACCGGATCGAGATCTACACGCCGGCCGCGAGACGGATCCACGGCTACTACGTGCTGCCGTTCCTGCTCGGCGACGCGCTCGTCGCCCGCGTCGACCTCAAGTCCGACCGCCAGGCCGGCCTGCTGCGGGTCCAGGGCGCCTACGCCGAGGACGGCGCCGACCCCGCGCACGTCGCCGCCGAGCTGGCGGCCGAGCTGCGCTCGGTCGCCGGCTGGCTGGGCTTGGAGCGCGGCGTCGCGGTCGCCGGCAGGGGCGATCTCGCGCCGGCGCTGGAGGCTGCGCTGACAGTGCAGTAGCGCACTACTGAGGACCGCGGGGCGTGCGCCGCGGAGACTCGCTGCCATGAACATCTACATCGCGTTCGTGCCGTGGATCCTGTTCGGCACGATCTCCCAGCACGACTCGGTCGCCGCCGCGCTGGTCGCGCTCGCGGCCTCGATCGCGATCGGCCTGCCGTCGTTCGCCGCCGGCAGACCGAAGATCCTCGACCTCGGGGCGATCGCCGCGTTCGCCGGCTTCTCCGTCGTCGCGCTGGCGGTCGGCAGCGACGCCGACTGGCTGTCGGAGTACGCGCGCGCGATCGCCGCCGGCCTGCTCGGGCTGATCGCGCTCGGCTCGCTGCGGTTCGTCCCCTTCACCGAGCAGTACGCGCGCGAGTCGGTCCCGCCCGAGCACTGGGACTCGCCGACGTTCAAGCGCGTCAACCGCGAGCTGACGACGATGTGGGGCCTCGTCTTCGTCGCGATGGTGCCGTCGCACCTGATCGCCGCCGCGATCGACACGCAGCGCGGCAACACGATCTTCAACTGGGTCATCCCGGTCGTGCTGATCGTGTGGGCGGCGAAGCGGACGGCGCGCATCAGCGACGCCGCCGGCGACGAGCGCCAGGCGCCGCCGGCCGTTCCGCTCGCCGCCGACCGCGGGAGCCGCTGATGATCCACTCGACGGCCAAGCCCGCGATCGAGCCCACCTTCGGCCACGACGACTTCCAGTTCGGCTTCGAGGCGGCGCTCGGCGCGAGCTACCGCAACGGCGCCGACGTCGGCGAGGTGCTGGCGACGGCGGCGCGGATCAAGGACGGCGACGCCGACGCGTGGCTGCGCGAGTGGACGGCGACGGCCGGCGCCGTCTGGGCGGCGGCGAGAGCGGCCGAGGAGGCCGGGCGCCGCGTCAGCGCGCTCGCGCACTACCGCCGCGCCGCGACGTACTACGCGACCGCGCTCTACACGATCGCGGCCAGCTCGGAGCTGGAGCGGCGGCCGGAGATCTGGCAGCGCCAGCGCGCCTGCTGGGAGCGGATCGTCGACCTGTCGCCGGTGCCGGGCGAGCGGATCGCGATCCCCTACGAGGGCACGACGCTGCCGGGCTGGTTCTTCCGCGCCCCCGATGCCGCGCCCGGCGAGCGGCGCCCGACGGTCGTCGTCAACAACGGCAGCGACGGCGCCACGTCGCAGATGTGGCTGCACGGCGGCGCCGCCGCGAGCGAGCGCGGCTGGCACTGGATGACCTTCGACGGCCCCGGCCAGCAGTCGACGCTGTTCGACGCCGGGATTCCCTTCCGGCCCGACTGGGAGGCGGTGCTGACGCCCGTGCTCGACACGCTGCTGACGCGGCCGGAGGTCGACCCGGCGCGGGTCGCGGTGATCGGCGTCAGCCAGGCCGGCTACTGGGTCCCGCGCGCGCTCGCCTTCGAGCACCGCTTCGCCGCCGCCGTCGTCGACCCCGGCGTCGTCGACGTCGCGACCTCGTGGCTCGACCCGCTGCCGGGCGCGCTGCGCAAGGAGCTGGAGCAGGGCAAGCAGGCGCAGTTCGACCGCAACATGCACCTCGGCGAGCTGTTCTCCGCCGCCACGCGCGCGACGCTCAGCTTCCGCGGCGAGCCGTACGGCGTCGAGCAGGAGTCGCGCTACGCGCTCTACCGCACCGTCGCCAGGTACCGCCTCGGCGACGAGGTCGCGCGGATCGACACGCCGCTGCTGATCACCGACCCCGAGGGCGAGCAGTTCTGGCCCGGCCAGTCGCGGCAGCTGCACGACCTGCTGCCGGGCGTCGCGGAGCTGGCCCCGTTCGCCGCCGCCGACGGCGCCGGCCGCCACTGCGAGCCGCTCGCCTCCGCCGCACGAGACGCGCGCATCTTCGACTGGCTGGAAGAGCGGCTGGGCTAGGAGGCGTCGGCCGGCGCGGCGCCTGGCGGCATCGCGTCGGCGGGCGCCGGCTCGCCCGGCGCCGCCTCCGCGCGCCGCGCTTGCCGCAGCGCCCACCACTCGCGCACGGCGATCTGGATCGTCGCGGCGGCGGGGATCGCCAGCAGCGCTCCGAGCACGCCCAGCAGCGTCGCGCCGGCGAGCACGGCGAGGATCACCAGCACCGGCCGCATGTCGACCGCGCGACGGTAGACGAACGGGCCGATGATGTGCGTCTCGCACTGCTGGTAGATGACGAAGAAGACGATCCAGGCGACCGCCGTCTCGACGCCCGAGAAGGCGGCGACGAAGGCGATCGCCGCGGCGCCGACGACCGAGCCGACCAGCGGCACGATCGCGAACAGCGCCATCAGCGCCGCCAGCGGCACCGCGTAGGGGATCCCGAGGATCGTCATCACGAAGAACGAGACGAGCCCCGCGAGCGCCGCGACCGCGAAGACGCCGGCGACGTAGCCGCCGACCGCTGACGCCGACTGCTGCGCGACGCGTCTGGCCTGCTCGCGCCGCTCCTCCGGCAGCAGCTGCTCGAAGACGAAGTTCAGCAGCCGCGGCGCGTCGAGCAGCAGCAGGAAGGCGACCGCCAGCACGGCGACCAGCTCGACGATCCGCTCCAGCGCCCCGACGGTCACCGTCTCCAGCTCCGTGACCGCGCCGCCGACCAGCGACGGCAGTCTGTCGGCCTGCGACTGCAGCTTGCCGATCAGGTCGTACTGCTTGTCCCATCTGGCGATCAGCGCCGAGTCCTCCAGCTCGCGCACGTAGCGCGGCAGCGCTCTCAGCAGGTGCTCGACCTCGGTCACGAACGGCGGCACGATCAGCAGGCCGATCGCGACCAGGAAGGACGCGATCAGGACGTAGACGAGCAGGATCGCCGCCGCGCGCGGCAGCCGCAGCCGCCGCTGGATGACGGCGACCGGTGCGCTCAGCGCGACGGCGACGAAGCCGGCGAGGACGGCCAGCAGCACGACGTCGCGCAGCAGCCAGGCGACGTACAGCAGCCCCGCGACGAGCGCGGCGACGGTGACGCTGCGGGCGACGTCGGCCGATCTCACACCGGCATCCTCACACCGCGGCCGGCGTCTCCGGCGCGGCGGCGGTCTCGTCGGCCGCCGCGGCGGCCTCGAGCGGGTCCTCGACACGGCCGCTCGGCATCCACAGTCTCGCGACGAGGAAGGCGGCCGCCATCACGCCGGCCATGATCCAGACGACCGTCTGCGTCGCGTGCGCGACGTCGAGCTGAGCGGTGTCGGCGAGCGCTCTGCCGCCGGCGTGCGAGGCGCTCTCGGTCGCGAAGATCGAGCCCATGATCGCCAGCCCGAGCGAGGCGCCGAAGTTGCGCGTCGTCTGCGTGATGCCGGTGACCTCGCCGTAGCTGGTGTTCGGGGCGCGGTTGACGGCGTCGGTGCTGACCGGGCCGAGCACGAGGCCGATGCCGGCGCCGGCGAGCGCGAGGTAGTACCACTGATCGCTGAAGTTCAGGTCCGGCAGCTGCGTGCCCCACAGGTAGAAGCCGACGGCGGCGAGCGCGCAGCCGAGCACGACGGCCGGCTTGGCGCCCTTGTCGTCGAGGATCTTGCCGCCCCACTGCGAGGCGACGACGAAGCCGCCGAAGAAGACGAGCAGCAGCGTGCCGGCCGAGCTGGCGTCGTAGCCGAGCGAGGCCTGCGCGTAGACGGAGGCGAAGAAGAACAGCGGCACGAACGCGGCCGACATCAGGAACAGCACCGCGTTGTCGGCGGCGAAGGCGCGCTGGGCGAAGATCCGCACCTGGATCAGCGGCTCGCTCTGCTTCAGCTGCGAGGCGACGAACGCGCCCAGCAGCGCGATGCCGGCGACGATGCAGGCCCACGTGCGCAGGTCGTCCCAGCCCCACGTCGAGGCCTGCTGCAGGCCGAGCACGATCAGGCCCATCGCGGCCGAGATCAGCACCGCGCCGCGGTAGTCGATGCGGCTGGGGCGGGGGTTCTGCGCCGGCTTGGACTTCGCGATCAGCACGAGCGCGATGATCGCGACGGGGATGTTGATCCAGAAGATCGCGCGCCAGGTCCACTCGGTCAGGTAGCCGCCGGCGAGCGGGCCGACGGCGGTCAGGCCGCCGGTGACGCCGAAGAAGAGCGCGAGCGCGCGGCCGCGCTCGCGCAGCGGGAAGGCGGCGACGACGATCGCGAGCGCGGCGGGGAAGAGCAGCGCGGCGAAGGCGCCCTGGAGGATGCGGAAGACGATCATCCACGTCTCGCCGACGTCGCCGGTCGGGGTCGCGCCGCAGAGCGCGGAGCAGACGGCGAAGCCGACGACGCCGATCGTGACCGTGCGGCGGTGGCCGAGCACGTCGGAGAGCTTGCCGCCGAAGGCGAACAGCGCTGAGAGCGACAGCAGGTAGCCGTTGATGATCCATTGACCACCGGTGGCTGAGAGCGACAGGTCGCGGTCGAGCTGGGGGATCGCGAGCGCGACGATCGTCTGGTCGATGAACATCATCGCGACGGCGAAGATCATCGCGACGAGGACGAGTCTCTTGTTCGGTGAGGCAGCAGCGGAAGGCATGGGCACGTCTCCTTAGTCGGCAGGTACGGCCAGGACCGTAAGCCGGCTTTCGCGCCCTGACCTCAGTAGCCGACTACTGCACTGCTATCCCAGCTCTCGGCGGTCACGTACGCCGAGCTTCTGCATCGCGCGGTAGATGTGCGACTCGACCGTCCGCACCGACAGCACGAGGCGGTCGGCGATCTCCGCGTTGGAGAGGCCGCGCCCGGCCAGCTCGACCAGCTGCGCCTCGCGCGGGGTGAGCGCGACGGCGGGGCCGTCGAGGCCGTCGATCGGCGGCGGCGTGCCGCCGCTGCCGCGCTCGTGCAGCTCGCGGCTGCGCGCGGCGGCGCGGCGCGCGGAGTCCTCGCGGCCGGCGCGCAGGAAGGCGGCGGCCGCGTCGGCGGCGGTCTCGCAGGCGCAGCGCAGCGCGCCGATCGCCTCGAAGGCGTCGGCGGCGGCGACCAGCGCGACGCCGTCGTCGGCGGCCTTCGCGGCGGCATGCGCCGACCATGCGGCGGCGAGCGGCGCGTCGGTCCGCTCGGCGAGCGCCCTCAGCGGCGCCGCGATCCGCTTCGCGGGCGCGCCGAGGCGCAGCGCGTCGTGCGTCAGCAGCGCGGCGTAGAGCGGCATCGTGCCGAGGCCGCCGACGGCGCCCAGCAGCAGCTCCTGCGCGCGCGGGCGCTCGCCGTCGGCGGCCGCCGCCCACGCGTCGCCGCGCGCGACGTACGGCTGCTGGTTGGGCAGCGGCGTCTCGCCGCCGAAGGTCGCGTGCATCCGCGCCGCCGCCGCCAGCGCGCGGTCGGCGTCGCCGGCGGCGTGGGCGGCCAGCACCTGGTAGGAGCGCGTGATCGCGAGCACGCCGATCGCGTCGCGTCGCTCCAGCTGCAGCTCCGCCTCGGCCAGCCAGCGGATCGCGTCGGGGACCTGGCCGGCGGCCAGCCGCAGCGCGCCGATCCCGACCGCGGTGAAGCCGGCCGCGACGCTGTCGGCCGCGCGCACCGCCTGCGCGAAGACGTCGGCCAGCTCGCGCTCCAGCGTCGCCCACTCGAGGCCGCACTCGTACGCGACGGTGCTCCAGAGGATCTGCGCCAGCTCCTCCGACTGCCCCGCCAGCGGGATCGGCGGGCGGATCCGCGTCGCCAGCTCGCGCGCCTCCCGCGTGCGGCCGGCGTAGAACAGCTGCGCGACGTGCAGCGGCTCCATCTGACGGCGCACCTCGGGGTCGAGCGCGGGGTCGGCGAGCGTTCTCGCGGTCTGCTCGCTGAGCGTGCCGAAGACCTCGGCGTGGGCCGCGGTCGAGTAGATCAGCAGCGGCTGCAGCCGGCGCCGCCAGTCGTCGTCGGGCCACCACTCGCCGGCGCGCCGCATCAGCGCGACCAGCTCGTCTCTGCGTCGCAGCGCCCAGAACAGCCCTTCGATCCGCAGTTCGAGGTAGGCGAAGGCGGCGTCGGGGTCGGGCGCCTGGCCCTCGATCGCCGCGAGCACCTCCTCCGCCAGCTCGAAGCGGTGCTGCGCGGCGTGGGCGCGCGCGAGCAGCAGCGAGCCGTCGAAGCCGGCGCCGCCCTCGACCGCCAGCGCGGCGAGCTGCGCGGCCAGCCGCGGGTCGCCGGCGCGGGTCGCGGCGCCAGCGGCGTCGAGCAGCAG